>NZ_JBFRDK010000084.1:0-46266 GCF_052113545.1 Paenibacillus sp. TAF43_2 | reverse complement strand
CTTCGTAAGCATCCGCTTTAAGTTTTGCGAATGCAAAACAGCTTCGTAAGCATCCGCTTTAAGTTTTGCGAATGCAAAACAGCTTCGTAAGCATTCGCTTTAAGTTTTGCGAATGCAAAACAGCTTCGTAAGCATCCGCTTTAAGTTTTGCGAATGCAAAACAGCTATGTAAGCATCCACCGAGTAATAAACGTAATTTTAGAGATAACGCCTCTTCTCAACTTGTACGGACATTAGTGCTAGTTATCACCGGTATGACGATGCACTTGTACATACAACTTGACTCACATTTATCATACTCCGAACCATAAATGTTTTCAATATGCAGCCCCTATAATTTTTCTAAAGAAAATCAAATTTGTTCCAGTCGGTATGTATAGCCGCAAAATGAGCAACGAAATAATACGCTTTTATCGCCAACTTTAATAGTAAGCCTCTCATCGTCTTCGATTTCAATATACTCTCTGCCCTGCTCGTCCCGATCTCCCGTAGCAAACATTACTGTTTTATTCCCGCACTCGCACTCAAAACTCATCATGATATTGTTGCTCCTCTATTATTGTAGATTTACTAAATTATGCTCTTTTTTACACTGATTTTTGCTCTGTCAGCAACGGCATTTACTTATTTGCTGTAATAAACAGCCATTTTCATAACTTACGAATAAATACCAGCCTCTAAATGCGTCGGTTTCATTGCTTCATTGTGTTAGCTTCGATATAATTATCGTTGACATTATTATATTACAAAAACAAGGTCAAGGAAGGGTTACGAATAACATGTACATAGCAGATAAATGGGTAGACTACGAGGTTATAGATACAGGAGACGGAGATAAGCTCGAACGTTGGGGCAATTATACACTCCGCCGTCCAGATCCACAAATTATTTGGCCGATCACAAATGAAACAGGTCTTTGGAAAAAAGCCGATGGCCATTACCATAGAAGCAATTCCGGTGGCGGTCAATGGTCCATGAGCGAATCATTGCCTGAGCGCTGGACAATTTCTTATGGCGAACTAAACTTCCATATCAAGCCGACAAACTTCAAGCATACAGGATTATTTCCTGAGCAAGCCGTTAACTGGAGCTGGATGATGGACAAAATCCGTAACGCAGGACGTCCTATTCGTGTCTTGAATCTCTTTGCCTATTCGGGCGGTGCCACTGTTGCAGCCGCAGCAGCAGGCGCTGAGGTATGCCACGTTGACGCAGCTAAGGGTATGGTCCAATGGGCAAAAGATAACGCCCAGCTGTCTGGACTTGAGTCCGCTCCAATTCGCTATATTACGGATGACGTGTTCAAATTCGTTCAACGCGAACAACGCCGTGGCAAGCAGTATGATGCGATTATAATGGATCCACCTTCTTATGGACGTGGCACGAATGGTGAAACATGGAAGCTCGAAGAAAATTTGTTTCCATTCTTACAATCCTGTACATCGATTTTGTCTGACAATCCATTGTTCCTACTCATCAACTCCTATACAACAGGATTATCGCAATCTGTTCTGCACAACCTGCTGCATATGACAATGAATGCCAAGTATGGTGGCGAGATCAACTGTGGAGAAATCGGATTGCCGATTACGAAGTCCGGCCTTAATTTGCCGTGCGGAATACTGGGACGTTGGGAGTCTAAGTAATGACGATCAAGGTTCTGTTCGAGGACAATCATGTAATAGCTGTCGTTAAACCGCCTGGCGTCCTCTCACAAGAGGATGACACCGGCGATGCAGATATGCTTACCCTGCTTAAGCAGGATATAAAGGAACGATACAACAAGCCGGGAAACGTCTTTCTCGGCCTCGTTCACCGTCTTGACCGTATGGTTGGCGGCGTTATGATTTTTGCCAAAACCTCAAAAGCTGCATCCAGATTATCCGAATCGGTTCGCAGCAGACATTTTGGCAAAACTTATGTTTGTGTTGTACAAGGTACGCCAAAACAAGCTCAAGCGCGTTTAACTCATTATATTGTTAAGAACAGCAAACAAAATCAAGTAACCGTCTATAACAAACCCACGTATGAGGCAAAAGAAGCGATTTTGGATTACGAGGTAGCAGCTGTATCTGGCCGTTATTCATTGATTGCGGTGAAGCTGCATACCGGAAGGCCTCATCAAATCCGTGCACAGCTTGCTCATATCGGTTGTCCGCTCGTAGGTGACCTGAAATACGGCGCGAAACCAACAAGCGGCATATCCGAAATTGCGTTATGGTCAACCTCGGTTTCAGTCCCTCATCCTATAACAAAGGAATGGATGAGTTTTCGTTCTGTTCCAACCGGCTCTGATGTTTGGAATTGGTGGACTAGTTCGCAGCTAGACGACGCCTCCAGTATGCTAAGCAATACGTAACAAGGAAGGACGAAATACTAATGCGCCGTAAAAGGCACCGAAAAACAAATTCTATACTATTATTACTAAGTTTACTTGGCTTACTGGTTATATTTTTAATGCCCTCCATTTACGAGAGGGCTTCTGCACCTGCCAGCTCGCTTCCTACAGCTTCAATTGACCCCACTCCTACTGAGCAAGCAGTCGTAACCCCTTCACCATCTCCTGAACCGACAGCACCACCAGAGCCTGTTTTTGCCGATGCCGTATGGATGGCCGTAGGCGACATCATGATGCATACGCCCCAGCTGCCCGGAGCTTTTGACAAGAAGACGAATCGATATAACTTCAAGCCGTTTTTTGCAGAGGTTAAACCGATTTTGGAGCAAGGTGATTGGGTTATTGCCAACCTAGAAACACCAATTGCTGGTGTGGAATATGGCTATACTGGATACCCAACGTTTAATGCGCCAACCGAACTTGGAGAAGCGATCAAGGATGCTGGATTTAACTTAATAACAAATGCCAACAATCATTCACTTGATAAAGGCGAGTCAGGTGTGCTTCGCACTCTCGAGAATTTAAAGAAGCTTGGTCTTCCAAGCAAGGGAACAGCCGCATCGCAAGAAGAAGCAGACCAAGCTGTCCTATCCGAGAAAAATGGCATCGTGATGGGATTGTTAGCTTACACCTATGGAACAAATGGCATTCCAATTCCTGAAGGCAAACCTTACCTCGTTTCGCTTATTGATGAAGAGAAAATTAAAGCAGACATCATTCGGCTGCGTGAAGCAGGTGCTGACTTTATTACCGTTTCTCTGCATTTCGGAACTGAATATCAGATTATACCTAACGAAGAACAAAAACGTCTCGCTCGTTCGCTTGTCGCTGCGGGTGCAGATATTATTGCCGGTTCGCATCCCCATGTTGTCCAGCCCTATGAAGTACTTGAAACAACCGATGAGAATGGTCATGTAAAAAAAGGACTTATTATTTATTCTATGGGAAATTTTATTTCTAATCAGCGGGGCGAATCGAAGGAATACGGAGTTATTTTTAAAGTTAATGTTCGTAAAAATATGACAGAAGGCACAGTTACTATAACAGATGTTGAATCCATTCCGACATGGGTGCATCGCTACAAGCCTGATCGTTCCTTTCGATATCGCATCTTGCCAATCGAAGAAACATTAGCTGCTTCAAATGATACCTTGCTAACGCAAGCCGACTACGAGGTGCTCCAAAAAAATTACGATATGCTGCGCAATCGGCTCGATTCTATGAAATAAGCGTTGAATGGCGAAATCAGATTACAGATTTGCAACTTTGCCTAACAAGTAAACCAGCAGCTGCTGGTTATGAGAGGAAATGCGGTCCAGCGATTGTTCGATCATTTGAGTCCGAATCGTTGTACCGCGCTCCGCCTCAGCTTTGCCCTTCTCCGAAACAGAAACCCACACAATTCTTCGATCATGATCATCTCTAGTACGTTCAATGAGCTCATTTCTTTCCATTCGATCCAACAGTGTTGTAATTGCAGCAGGCGTGGTCGCTAAATATTGGAGCAGATCAGATGGCTTCATCGGTTGGTGCTGAAGCATCAGCTCTAATACATTCAGCTGCCCTTCTGTCAAAGGAGCAAGCGATTGTTCCAAGTTGTTTTTCCATTCACGCGAAAGCTTCGTCCATAATCGAGTAAATTCTCCAGACACCATACTCCCACACTCGCTCTCTGTCAATTTCCATCTATTTGCTATTTATTATAGCAGTCTTTATTGTCGAATAAAAGATTAACCCAATTAATAATTTGCGCTATTAATCGATATATTGTTGAACATTATGACAGCGTTAGACATACAATAAGGCGAAAGCCCAGCGCTATGTCTATTCATGCTTAAACAGTAAGGAGCGTGCACCCAGTGGAAGAAAGAAAAGCTGTAATCATTCAAAAAATTAAAAATTATGGCATTATAAAAGACCCACAATGGCTGGACCGCCCGGATGAGCTGGTACCATTGTGGGTCATGCTTGAAGCTATTTTGGAAGTCATTGAACGGTTTGATCCGCCTAATCGGCCTTTTGATTAGTGTCTGTTATTGAACGGGCAAGCGTGCTCGTAATAACGTCGGTTTTCTCTACTGGGAATATGAGCTTGCCTATCGATTTGCGATCTTCAATTGGTGCTTTCTCCGATGTAGAAGAAAGCTTCGCTCCTGATGAGGTAATCGCTACGATCTCTTTGGCTGCCTTGCAATAATAAGCCCCAATCAGTGACGAACCGTTTGGACGCACTCGTTTGCCTTCTTTAAATTCGAACGTTTGAACACCCTTGCCGCCTCTGCCCTGAATTGGATAATCCAGCAGCAAAGTACGTTTGGCGTAACCGATATCGGTAATGACGAGTAATTCGCCTTCATCCTCAGCAACCCATTCCGCGGTGACAAGCTCGTCTCCATCCTTAAGCTGAATGCCTCTTACGCCTGTTGCAACTCTACCCATCGAATTGACTTCGGACTCTGTAAACCGAATGCTCATTCCGTGCTTAGTAATAAGCATGATTTGCTTCGAACCATCACTCAAAACAACCCGAATGACTTCGTCACCCTCGGAAACCTTGCAAGCTGCAACCGCAGTGGATCTTGTAGTTGCGTATTCCTTAAGCTCCGTACGCTTGACTTGGCCACGTTTCGTTACGAAAACAAGTGATGCTGTAGATGCCAAAATATCTTTAATTGGAATGACGCTTACGATCGAATCATCCTTCGGAATAGGTACAACATTCACTATCGCTGTTCCGGTATCTTTCCATTTGAATTCTGGAATCTGATGGACCGGCAGCAAATAATATTGACCTTTGCGCGTAAAGAGCAGCAAATTGTCAATCGTATTGACTTCAAGCAACTCTCGTACGAAGTCGCCTTCCTTGACGCCTGCGTTTTGCAGCTCGCCTCCGGATCTCGTAAACGATAGCATGCTTGTCCGTTTTACATAACCATCCTGGCTTAATGTAACTAGAACATCCTCTGGTGTAACAAGAACTTCGAGGTTAACTTTCAGCTCTTCGATCTCACCGCGCAGAACAGAACGGCGATCAATGCCATATTTGGTTTGAATCTCAAGCAGTTCATCCCTAATAACACCAATCAGCTTCTTCTCGCTAGCCAAGATCGATTTCAAGTAAGCAATCTTCTTCATCGCTTCCTTAAGCTCTTTCTCAAGTGTCGTAATTTCCAAGTTCGTTAAGCGATAAAGCTGCAAAGTAAGAATGGCATCTGCTTGACGAGCGGAGAAATCGAACTTCGCAACCAAGTTGTCTTGTGCATCCCCGCGATTTTTGGATGCTTTGATTGTCGCTATAACTTCGTCTAATATGTTGAGCGCTTTGACAAGTCCTTCTACAACATGAGCGCGATCTTCCGCCTTCTCAAGATCATATTTCGTGCGGAAAGTTACTACTTCCTTCTGGTGATCGATATACGCCGATAATATTTGTTTAAGACCAAGCTGCATCGGTGTTTTGTTCACGATTGCGACCATATTGAAGCTGTAAGCTACCTGCAGATCCGTTTTCTTGAACAAATAAGCCAGAATACCTTGTGCATCGGCATCCTTCTTAAACTCAATGACGATGCGCAGACCATTGCGTCCGCTCTCATCACGCACCTCCGCAATGCCTTCGACCTTCTTCTCTAGCCGAATGTTTTCCATTGCGGTAACCAAACGTGATTTAACGACCTGATATGGAATTTCAGTAATGACAAGCTGCTGCTTGCCTCCGCGCACATCCTCGATAGCCGTCTTGGCACGAATGTATATGCGACCTTTACCTGTAGCATAAGCGTCTCGAATGCCTTCTTCGCCCATAATAATGCCGCCAGTAGGGAAATCCGGACCTTTCACATAGGTCATAAGTTCTTCTTGCGTCAGCTCTGGGCTTCCCATAAGGGCGATACACGCATCAATAACCTCACGCAGGTTATGAGGCGGGATTTCCGTGGCAAAGCCGGCAGAGATGCCGCTGGTCCCGTTTACGAGCAAGTTAGGGTACCGCGACGGCAGCACAACCGGCTCCTTCGTTGTATTATCGAAATTATCCTTGAATTGCACCGTTCTTTTCTCTATGTCACGAAGCAGCTCCATCGCAATTGGCGAAAGACGCGCTTCCGTATAACGCATAGCTGCTGCTGGATCATCATCCTGAGAACCCCAGTTTCCGTGTCCATCAACGAGCGGATGTCCCATTTTCCAAGGCTGTGCCATCCGTACCATGCCCTCATAAATCGATGAGTCACCATGCGGATGGTAGTTACCCATAACGTCACCGACTGTTTTAGCTGATTTGCGGTATTGCTTGTCCGGTGTATTTCCTGAATCATACATCGCATATAGAATACGACGCTGCACGGGCTTCAAACCATCGCGAACGTCAGGAATGGCACGGTCCTGAATTATATACTTTGAATAGCGTCCGAAGCGGTCGCCTACCACTTCCTCCAAAAACGCCGGTAAAAACTGTTCCAGCATACTCATGCAGAAATCCCCCTATTCCTCATATTCCATAAAATCGACATTCTCAACAATCCAACGTTTACGCGGATCTACCTTATCTCCCATAAGCGTCGATACTCTGCGTTCTGCTTTGGCTGCATCCTCGATTTGCACCTGAAGAAGCGTTCTTTTCTCTGGATCCATCGTCGTTTCCCACAATTGGTCAGGATTCATCTCACCAAGCCCTTTATAACGCTGAAGCTCATAATTTTTACCGTATTCCTTCAAATAGTTTTGAAGCTGCTCATCTGTCCACGCATATCGAATCGTTTCCAGCTTGCCTGATTTACGTGTAATTTTGTAAAGCGGCGGCTGAGCAATATAAACGCGTCCCAAATCGATTAACGGCTTCATATAACGGTAGAAAAAAGTAAGAAGCAGCACTTGGATATGAGCACCGTCTGTATCCGCATCGGTCATAATAATAATTTTATTATAGTTGCATTCCTCAGCGACAAACTCAGAACCCACACCTGCCCCTATTGCAGAAATGATAGCCTTGTACTCGTCGTTTTTCAAAATATCGATGAGCTTGGCTTTCTCCGGATTCATCGGTTTTCCCTTAAGCGGCAGCAGCGCTTGATATTTCGAGTCACGGCCCTGCTTAGCTGAACCGCCAGCTGAATCCCCTTCCACAATAAACAATTCCGTGCGAGTAATATCTTTTGACTGCGCAGGAGTTAGTTTGCCATTTAGATTTGAGCTCTCGCTCCGCTTCTTGCCGCTGCGGATTTCCTCACGCGCTTTGCGTGCTGCTTCTCTCGCTTTCGAGGCTTGAAGTGATTTCTTTAACAGCATTTGTGCGATTTGAGGATTTTCCTCAAGAAACACCTGCATCTTCTCCGAGACGATTGCGTCAACAGCGCTTCGCGCAGATGAGCTTCCGAGCTGGTCTTTTGTTTGTCCGACAAACTCAACCTCAGACATTTTGATATTAATAACGACCATCATGCCTTCGCGCAAATCGTTGCCTTCAAGGTTTTTGTCTTTCTCCTTAAGCATCGCTGCTTTACGGGCATAGTCGTTCATGACGCGAGTATATGCGGTTTTAAAACCGGTTTCATGCGTACCGCCGCCGCGTGTCGGAATGGAATTGACGAAGGAAGCGATCGTCTCCGTGTATCCGTCATTATATTGGAGGGCTACCTCCACCTCAATATCATCGCGCTCACTAGCAAAGTGAATAACATCGTGCAGCACAGTCTTCTCTTCATTCAAAAACTGAACGAATTGACGAGCTCCGCCTTCATAATGAAACACATCCTGCTTGCCGCTGCGGTCGTCTTTAATTGTTACCTTTAATCCAGAGTTTAGAAAAGCAATCTCTTGCAAACGCTCAGCCAGCGTATCATAACTTAATGTTGTGCCATTCTGGAACACACGTCCATCCGGCTTAAAAGTAACCTTAGTGCCTGTCCGATTCGTAGTGCCAATAATCTCAAGTCCGCGTACGGGCTCACCAACATGCTCACGTCCCGCTTCATCGATCCAATATTCAAAGCGTTGTCTGTGAATTTTGCCGTCTCGGTAAATATCAACCTCGAGCCATTCTGACAAAGCATTTGTAACGGATGCGCCAACGCCGTGCAGACCGCCGGATTTCTTATATCCGCCGCCGCCAAATTTACCGCCCGCATGCAAAATCGTAAATACGACCTGCGGAGTAGGAATACCGGTCTTATGCATGCCGGTAGGAATACCACGCCCGTTGTCGTGTACCGTTACTGCTCCGTTCTTGTGCAGCGTCACTTCAATGGCCGAACAAAATTTAGCCAAATGCTCATCGACTGCATTATCGACAATTTCCCAAACGAGATGATGCAAACCCGAACTGCTTGTACTTCCTATGTACATGCCCGGTCTTTTACGAACTGCTGTTAACCCTTCAAGCACCTGTATATCATCGGCCTCATAATTTCGGTCTGCGGCCGCTGTATTAGCGAAGAGATCTGTTTGCTCAGACATGAGCGTCCCCCTATCTTTAATCACGTTTCCGTATCTTCAAGCTATTTTAATTCAATTTGTCATGTTTCGTAAAGTCTCCAAAAAAAACGATTAGTGCAATTGCACGATCTTCAAGCCTTATTTTGCTGATGGTCATAAGAGATACATATAAGGATAACACACTATCCTTGCTTAACAGAACCTTCCAACGATTAGTTGGGAGTGGTTCTATAGTTTCCTGTCTTGTTTCAACAGCAGCACTACTTATTCATAACCTACAGCTCAGCGTATGTAATAATCGGAATAAGCGCAAGCATAATTAACACAATAACAAAAAAACTTTTTTTGTTCCACAATTTCTACAACTCATTTTCAATAAAACGCTTAATTTATTCGTGTATATCCACGGTTTGGGCGTTCCTACCAGCTTCGACCACGAAACATTGCGTTATACGCTTGCCGTACATGGAGAATTTACTGCAATGACATTAGCTAAATCCTTCGAAAATAAAATGGAATGCACACACACCGCTTTAATAACTGTTGTTAGCATGTTTTGCAGAATCATTAGATTTATGTATGCATGATAACAATTTGTATTAAAAAAGACGATTGTGAGGCACAGCCTTGCCAAATTAATCGATTAGGATTGACTTTAATGCTCAACCTTCGTAATATGGTTTACGATTCAAATCCACACCCAAAATCATATTCGAGGTAGCTGAATGAATACGAATGAACGCATTGATTGTTTGAAATGCAAACATTATTTTATTACATGGGAGCCAAGTGCACCAAAAGGCTGCAGAGCCTTTGGATTTAAAACAAGCGTACTGCCGAGCATAATGGTTTTTCGCTCATCTGGCAAACCCTGCATGCATTTTGAAACAAAAGAAAATCATAAAAAATAAGATTATATCAAAAGTTTTGAAATTAGTGTATTAGGGATATTCCGAACAAAAAAAGCACCCTAAGGTGCTTTTTTGAGAACAATGCGAACTGCGACTTTCTTCCTACTACTTATGCTTCGACCAGTTAGGGTCGCTATTCTCAAGCAAATAAGAAAAATCGTTTTCCAAACGCTTTTGCTCCTGCTTCTTCTTTTCTTCTTCCTGTTTGCGAAGCTCTTCCTTGCGTGATGCCTCAGCCTGCTTCATATCATCCGCTTGTGCTTTTAGCTTGCCAAGCACCTCATTGCTTAATAAATCCTTGAGCGTCAAGCCGTTTTCCGACTCATTTTTTGGAGCATTTTTTGATGATGATCTAGGAGCTGAAGACGTTATTTTCTTCTGTTTTTTACCCATAGCTGCTGCACCTGCCTTAAAATAAACTATCTATTCGTTATTATACGATACGTAAAGAGCTTCTGCAGCTTTACGAGCTAAATCTCGTGCTTGTTCTACATCAGGAGCAGTGCTCAGCGCAACGGCCATTCTTCGTCCAACCTTCGTTTCAGGTTTTCCAAAAACGCGAACCTGTGTATTAGGAACCGACAAAGCCTCTTCAATACCGCCAATGCGGAAATCGTAAGATTCACGGTCTGCTTTCAACGTATGTGATGCACCATGCGACAGCAAACGAATAGTTGGAATTGGAAATCCTAGAATAGCTCTAACATGCAGGGCAAACTCTGAAAGATCCTGAGTCGCCATCGTTACCATGCCTGTATCATGTGGACGCGGCGATACTTCACTAAACAAGACGCCATCCTTTGTAATGAATAGCTCCACTCCGTAAATACCAAAACCGCCCAGCTCATCGGTGATGCGTTGCGCAATGGACTCCGCTTGAGCAATTTGAGCCTCAGTCATATGATGCGGCTGCCAGGACTCGATGTAATCGCCATCCTTCTGCACATGTCCAATTGGCGGACAATAGCTTGTACCCGAAACCGATCGTACGGTAAGCAATGTAATTTCAGATTCAAATGTTACAAAGCCCTCCACGATAACACGCTGCTTCTTGGCACGTCCACCTTCCATCGCATAGCTCCAGCATGCTTCAAGCTCCGCTTCAGATCGGCAAACGCTTTGTCCTTTGCCTGAGGAGCTCATAATTGGTTTGATGACGCATGGGAAACCAAGCGTTTCGGCCGCAAGAGAAAGCTCTTCAAACGTGTCTGCAAATCGATATGGCGCGGTAGGCAGCTCCAATGTCTCAGCAGCTAAGCGGCGAATGCCTTCGCGGTCCATCGTCAGCCAAGCCGCGCGTGCTGTAGGAATAACGCGATGTCCTTCCATTTCAAGTTCAAGCAGCGTTTCTGTAGCTATTGCTTCAATTTCCGGAACAATATAGTCAGGCTGTTCCTTCTCAATAATTCGGCGAAGCTCAGCCCCATCCAGCATATCCGTTGTATAACTGCGATGCGCAACCTGCATAGCTGGTGCTTGATCATAGCGATCCACAGCAATGGTCTCGATGCCAAGCCGCTGAGCCTCCAGCACGACCTCTTTACCAAGCTCACCAGAGCCTAGCAGGAGCAACTTGCGAGCATTCGTTGTTAAGGGTGATCCATACATAAAGAAAAAGAACCTCCTGGAAGCAAATCGAATCGTCAGCTCTGTCCTAAAGGCAGAGACTAGCGTTTCGGTTCGTTTTTTCTTCCATTGTGGAGGTTCTAAGCTTAAAAATCAACTATTTTATAAGCATTTGCTGAAATGAATTGTGCTCACGTTTTAAAGAAAACGGTACTGTGCTTCAATCAAGCCGTTGTACACGCCGCGCTTTGCAAGCAACGCTTCGTGATTGCCTTGTTCAACGATTTCACCGTGGTCAAGCACGATAATTTCATCCGCGTGACGAATCGTCGACAATCGATGTGCAATCATAAAGGATGTGCGGCCTGCTAGAAGAATTTTAAGAGCTTCTTGAATTTTCAGCTCCGTTTCAGTGTCAATGCTGGCTGTTGCTTCATCCAATATTAGAATTTGCGGATCAGCTAGCAATGCTCTAGCGAACGATAGCAGCTGACGCTGACCCATGGAAAGCACATTGCCTCGCTCCTCAACCTGCGTATCATAGCCATCTGGCAGCCCCATGATGAAATCATGCGCGTTAACGGCTTGAGCTGCTGTTACGATCTCCGCATCGGTTGCATCCAAGCGGCCATAACGGATATTGTCACGAATCGTGCCTGCAAAAATAAACGTATCCTGGAGCACGATGCCAACCTGTGAGCGCAGGCTTTCGATCGTCACATCACGAATATCGATGCCGTCAATGAGGACACGGCCTTCAACCGGATCATAGAAGCGACATAATAGGTTGATGATTGTACTTTTTCCTGAACCCGTATGCCCGACGAGCGCTATCGATTGGCCTGCTTTTACATCGATGGTGATGCCCTTGAGTGCCGGCCTTCCCTGCTCGTATTCGAACACGATATGGTCGAACTTTACAGCGCCAACAATTTTCGGAAGCGGCTTTGCAACCTTTAGTTCAGCTACAGTCGGTTCTTCATCAATAAATTCAAAAATCCGTTCTGATGAAGCCATCGCAATAAGCAGCTGGGAGTACATTTGTCCTAGTCGGTTGATCGGGTCCCAGAAGTTGCCGATATAGTTGGCATAACCAACAAGCAATCCAACGGTAATCGCACCTACTTGAATGAGGTGGGAACCATACCAGAATAGAATAAAAGTACCGATTGCTGAAGTGATCTCGATTACAGGGCCGAACGTTTGGTTAAGCGATGACGCTCGGTTCCATGATTTATTGTTGATCGTATTCATATGATCGAAGAAGCTCATATTGTCTTTCTCTTGCACGTACGCTTGCGTTACCTTCATCCCTTGAATACTCTCATTTAAATGTGAGTTAATACGGGATTGCTTAATGCGCACATCCTGCCATGCAAAACGAATCTTTTTGCGCAGAGTCGTCGATACAATGAACATTAACGGTACGGTTATCATTACCGCAAGGCCAAGCTTAAAGTTCCATACGAGCAAAATAATGACGATACCGAACAATTGCACACAGTCCATCAATAAGTTGACGACACCGTTTGTAAACAAATCCTGCAGTGCATTTACGTCATTCGTGACACGAACGAGTACAGAGCCTGCTGGGCGCTTGTCGTAAAAACGGAAGCTTAGCTTTTGAATATGCTGAAATAAATGATTTCTCAGATCATAAATAACTTTTTGCCCAATGATATTCGTATATTTGATCCGGTACGTATTGGATGCCCATTGAATAACATATAAGACCAGCATGATGCTTGCGATAGTAATCAACTTCGGTACACTTGTTTCACCTTGCTCAGGAGCAATCGCTTCGTCAATTGCCAGAATGACGAGCGCCGGCACGCCTAGGCGTGTCAACGTACCAAGAATCATCATAACGATGACAGGCATTAATTGTTTTGTGTAAGGCCTCATATATCCGAATAGGCGGCGCAATTGGCCCCAGTTAAAGGGCTTTTCAATCAGCTCATCGTCTTGGTATATGAAACGTTCATTTTTATTGCTAGCTTTTGCTTTGGCACTCGTACTCATTATACGGTACTCCCTTTCCGATCATTCGCTTGCGCAGCTATAGCAGCATCATCAAGCGGATAGT
Organism: Paenibacillus sp. TAF43_2; assembly: GCF_052113545.1. Classification (NCBI taxonomy): domain Bacteria; kingdom Bacillati; phylum Bacillota; class Bacilli; order Caryophanales; family Paenibacillaceae; genus Paenibacillus; species Paenibacillus sp. TAF43_2. The sequence continues at coordinate 32,873 of NZ_JBFRDK010000084.1, read as the reverse complement.
CAGCATATTGAATGTTGTAGGTGTCGCGGTATGGTCCTTGCTGCTTAATCAGCTCTGCGTGTTTACCACGCTGAACGACATGGCCCTTGTCTAACACGATGATTTCATCGGCATGTCTAAGCGAAGAAATCCGATGTGCAATAATAAAGGTCGTGCGGCCAGCCATCAGCTCCTTGAAGCCCGCTTGAATTTCATGCTCGGTTTCCATATCTACCGCGCTTGTTGCGTCATCCAAAATTAAAATTCTAGGATTTTTTATAAGTGCTCTAGCAATGGCAATCCGTTGTTTTTGTCCACCGGACAAGCCCATTCCTCTTTCGCCGACAATCGTATCGTAGCCTAGCGGCAGCTCCAAAATGAAGTCATGCGCTTTAGCCAGCTTAGCCGCGTGCTCGATTTGCTCTGGTGTTACATCCCGCACGCCATAAGCGATATTATCGCGAATCGATGCCGAGAATAAGAACGTTTCTTGAAACACGGGAGCTATTAATGAACGAAGGCTTGCGACATCCAAATTTTTAATATCGATCCCGTCTAGCATAATTGAACCTGTTTTTACATTATAGGCTCTCATTAACAATTGAATAATCGTTGATTTCCCTGAGCCTGTCGCGCCAAGAAACCCAATGACAGAGCCTGCTGGCGCATCAATGACCAAATCGGTTACCGCCGGCGTTTTGTCAGGATAACTGAACGTAACATGATCGAAGCGTACATGTCCTTTTACGGTATCGCTGCTAACCTCAATCGCGTGCTCAATATTTTTTACATGAACATGTTCATTCAGCAGTCCTAGTACACGCTCTCCTGAAGCTTTGAACTGCGTGTAGTTGTTAATATGGAACCCTAAGCCCCACATCGGACCGATAATGTACCAAATCAAGCTGAAAAATGCGACAAATTCACCGAGCTGCAGTGATCCGTTAATGACAAGAATACCGCCTGTTACAAGCAGGATTACTGCGCTTAAGTTCGCTACAAGCTCCATTACAGGGAAAAATTTCGCCCAAATCTTTGCTGCGCCAACCTGATTCGTTTGATAGGCTTCACTGCGTATGGAAAATTTCGAAACCTCATGCGATTCACGTGCAAAAGATTTAACCGTGCGTACGCCCGTAATATTCTCTTGAACCGCTGTCGTTAAATTACTCATCGCTTGACGCATCTCGCGGAACGCTGGATGAATATTGCGTTCAAAACGAATGGCTGCGAAGCCTAGCAGCGGTATCGTTACTAATGTAATCAAAGTTAGCTGCCAATGAATTGAGAGCATCATTGCGCCGCCGAACAAGATCATCAACACCATGTTCAAGATTTGTGCAAAGCCGAAACCGATAAAGTTGCGAATCGCCTCTAAATCAGCCGTTAAACGTGACATCAAATCGCCTGTTTTTGCTTTGTCATAATATTGAAACGACAGCGTCTGCAGCTTGTCGTACAGAGCATTCCGCATGTGGAACGCCACTTTGTTACCAAGTCGTGCACCAAAAAAACCATGTAAATACTGCATGCATCCTTTAATGATAATGACTCCCACTACTGTAAAAGCAAGCGTCGGCACTAACTCGAATTTTTTTGGCGTAATGACATCATCAATCAAGTATCGCAGTAAATTCGGATAGACAAGTCCGAGCGCCGTAGCGCACATTAAGCAAAATATCGAGGTGAACATAAACTTTCGTTCCGCCCAATAAAATGCTTTCAACTGCCTTAGTACGTCCAAGTAAATCCATCTCCCCGTATCTATTTTGTAAGCATGAATGAATATTATCAGCATCATCAAATGCGAGCAAACAGTATAAATATGCATATACCTGTTGTAAACCGCTTATTGACTCGTTATCTAAATTGGAAACGGTTAATACTCCCAATTGGTCGCAAATCATGACAAATATGTGCCTATTGCTCAATTTTTGCACAAAAACACACTAAATAAAAAAAAGCTTTTGCAAGCGTTTTACACGCTCGCAAAAGCATTCAGCTGTTAATGCGATAGAACAATCCGTATTCATTGACATTTAGATATGAATCAATTGATTATACAGCTGCTTCAGCTCAGCCGTGTCCGCACTGCCGGACAACGAGATTCGTTTGCCGCTTTCATAGGCAAGCATATCGTCTTGCAGCTGTTTACCCGCTTGATCAGCTGCTTTCTGCCAAATTTGCTTGTAAAGCGATGTCCACAAGAGCGTTTGCTCGGACATCCATCCATTTAATGAAGGAGCAAGCAGCGCTTCAAGCTCTTTGCGAAGAATCGATTTGCCCTCGCCTTCAAAAAATTGACGCGGTGATTTGAAACGGCTCCAAAGCAGCTTCGCATCAACGTTATCCGCTTCCCAAGCGGCCGGCTCATCTGGCGTTGGCAAAGCAGCTGGCGCATAAGGAACAGCACTATATGCGGAAATTGAATTTTCTAATCGCTGCGCAGTATGAATATATTGCTTTTGCAGCTGCGTATGAATGCCTCGTTCCATTCGAAGCGAGGTTGCCAGCATCTCCTGTGACAGCTCCAGCTGGACGAGCCGCTGCAGCTCCAGCCAAGATGTCCAAATGGCTTTGCGCAAATCACGTCCATCATCCTGCAAGGAGGCCGGATTAAATGCTAGATTATAAAACTCACCGAAACGGTATTGGATACGCTGAACGACATAATACAATAGCTCACTAAGCTCCTGCTTTAGCTGCTCAGGGATCGTTCCGGTTTGAAGCGCTGATATATCGATCTTCGCTTCATTCACCGCTTGCAGCAGCGCAACAAGCTCAGCTTCACGCCCAGCTGCATCGCCCTCTGCACTTTGAAGCCAGCCTGCAACTGTCGCTGCCGCGCGTTTCAGGTCCTGCTCTGCGGCATCAATAGCTAGCCGTCCGAGATCGTTCTGAATAAAAGAAAGGAATGATTGCTCGAAAGCTTCAATGCCGGAGCGTTGCAGCAGCTCTGCATTTCCATCTAGTTTACCGTCCAGCGCCTGCAAGCTCGATACAGGGAATAAGCGAGGCGAGCGAATCGCATGCTGCAGCAAATTCGTCTCTACATGCTTTAGCACTCCTGTAAGCTCCTCCTGATCTGCCGCCAAATCGGCTGCGTTAACAAGGAAAAACATTTTATCAAGCTCAAACTGATCCTTCACCCTGCCAAGCTGCATTAGAAACTGACGATCAGCTTGCGAGAAGGCGTGATTGTAATACGTGACAAACAAAACTGCATCGGCGTTTTTAATATAATTGAAGGCTACGCCCGTATGTCTAGCATTTACAGAATCCGCTCCTGGCGTGTCAACGAGCACGATACCCTGCGCCGTCAATGCGCAGTCATAATGCAGCTCAATTTCACTCACGAAGCAGGAACGAGATTCCTCAGCGACGTACTTTTCGTATTCCGCTTGATCGACCGACAGCTGCTGACCGAGCAGCGGTTCATGCTCTGCCCAGCCTGCGCGGGCTGCGCGCAGGAAGCTGAAATGCGGGCGACCGCCAGCTCCGATGGAATCCGGAGATAGGCGATCGATCGCCCGCATGAGAGCAGCGTCATCAGACTGCTGCTCTTTTTCACCGAGGAGCGCTAGGGAATAGCGCACATCGTCGATAATGGCAGCGCGCGTCTTCATGACAATCCGCGCTGTACCATGACCGTGCTCCGCCGTAGGGGGCACGAGTCGGTTGATCGCTGCCGTCGTCGGATTAGGAGAAACCGGCAGCACCGGTTCTCCGATCAGCGCGTTCGCAAGCGATGATTTGCCGGCGCTGAAGGCGCCGAATAATGCGATGGTGAAGCGGCTGTCCTGCAGCCGCTTCGCCTTATCGCTCATCGCTTGCGCAGCAGCCGCAAGCGATGCATGCGGCGCCAGCAGCTCCGCGGCGCTGGCTAAGCGCGCTGCAGCGCTGTGCTGCTGCGCCAAAGCTGCTCCGCCAGCTAGGGCGCTTCGCCCCGCTGCCGCATGATGCTGCCCCGCTTGCGCGCTTCGCCCGCTCTCGCTCGCAAGCACACCCCGCGCTTCAGCAGCGTCGCCGCCAGCTTGCGCGGAAGTGCCTCCGCCAGCCACAGCTGCGCGCGGTGCTGGCAATGCCGGCCTTGCCGGCGCCTCAGGCAGCGCGGCAGTTAGCCGCGCCTTATGCTCCTCGGCGCGCTTCGCCAGCGCCGTGAGAGCATGAAGTGCACCAGCCTGCGCGCGAAGCGCAGCAAGCTGTGACTCTGCCTCAGCGGCGGCAGTTTCGCCTACCGCCGCTGCATGATCTGCCAGCGCATCGATAATCTCAAGCGCGCGCTGGCGATAAACGGTCTTCACATCCGCGGCTAGATCGCGGCTAAACGTCATCGTATATTCGTTGCTGATGACGGCGCCGGGTTTCACCCTCCCGATAAGCCACTCCGAATCCGGCAGCCAAGCCAAGTTCCGCGCGAGCTCCGATTCCAGCAACTCGCGATCGTATGATATACGCTCTGCTTCCGTACGCAGCAGATGCTTCACATGCCAGTCGATCGAAGCGCTGATTAAACTGTTTAATTCCTCGCTGAACGCCAGCAAGCGCCGTTCCTGCTCAGCAGCAGTCTTAGCTGCCGCAAAAAGCAGCCCCGCTTTAAAACCAGGCTTACGGCTCTCCAGAAACGTTTGAGCCAAATCACGCAGCCCCGCTGGCGTAATATTCGCATTATCCAGAAGCGTTTGCAGCTCTTTGCGAAGCTGCGCCCGGTAAACTTCTTTCTGATCCGAAACAAACCTGATCTTCTGTTTCAGCTGATCCATTTGTGTTGTGACAAGGGCAACAGCCTCAACGCCGCCTGCCTCAGCAAGAAGCCGTTCACGCTCAGGCTCCGCTTGCTGCTCACTCCATTTCAAATGTCCACCAGCTACATGGCGCAATGACGCATCCACACTGTATACACAAAGCGGTTTGCGGATCGTTTGCAGTTTATCCAGCAGCTCAAGCAGCTGCTCCCACTCTTGATGAGGGTGCTCTGGCTCGCGCAACGACAAATAAACGATCCCCGCCGGCTCCAAGTGCCAAGCGTGAAACGCATCCTCAACGCTTTGACGATAGCTTGCGAAAGAAAGCTCGCGATCACGATGCTTATCAATCTGATTCACAATAAAATATAAGGGCTTTCCCCAATCCTTCAATTGCTTCGCAAAAGAAAAATTGATTTCAGACTGCACATGGTTATAATCCATTACATAAAAAACGACGTCTGCAAGATGCAATGCAGATTCGGTTGCCATCCGGTGCGCATCATCAGTAGAATCAATGCCAGGCGTATCGAGGAGTACGGTATGATCTCCTAAAAGCTCAGACGGATACACGATCGATACAGAAGTAAATTGCTCGCCATCGACACAATAACGGTCAAGCTGGTCGATTGGAACTTCCGCTTTGGAAGCAACACCATTCTTTACGGTTTCAACAGCTGCATAAGCCCGATCCCCGCCGCGAATAGACACAACGTTCGCGCTTGTTGGAATTGGACTTGAAGGGAGCAGCTTAGTCCCGCATAAACGATTAATGAGAGTTGATTTGCCAGCTGAAAAATGTCCACAAAAAGCGACAGTAAGCCGACCATCGGTCAGCTTACTGTTTAGCTCCTGTGCTTGCTTGGCATGTAATGTATCTCCTGCAGCTGACATTAAACCAGCTGCTTCGGATATAGCTCCTGCTATGCTTTGCACGGTTGTTTCTGTCATTTGCTTCTCCTTAAACGGCTTGCTCTTCTTCAGACGGCAAACAAATTTCAAATACGTTGCCATGTTGCAAGATCATAATGTTGCGCTCTTTATCTCTCATCACAACAACCTCAGGTTTAATGCGCATACGCTCGATGTATTGATCAGGCACGTCGCCTGAGCCGCTAACTGTAATGCCTTCTACAAGGATATCCTCGTGCTCCTCTGGCGGAGACTCAAGCACTTGCTCATAAATATCAGAAAAAAGCTCAAAATTGTTTGTGTACACGGAAATACAGTTCATGTTCATCATCCTTCACTGGCTATTTTAGGTTTTATACTCTTATTTTTGGTTTTAAAACCTGGCTTCATACGTTGTTTACCTTCTTTGCACAAATCAAGCAGCGGACAAATTGGACACTGCGGGCTTTGCGCTTTACAGTGATAGCGGCCGAAAAAGATGAGTCTGTGGTGGGTTAATGTCCACTCCTCGCGCGGAACGAGTTTCATCAGCTTCTTCTCAACCTCTAATACACTGTCTTCGGACTTCGCGAATCCCAGTCGCTTCGTTACACGATCCACATGCGTATCGACAGCGATGGCAGGCACACCAAATGCATTAGACATCACGACGTTAGCCGTCTTCCGCCCTACACCTGGCAGCTCGGTCAGACCTTCATGACTTTCAGGCACTTTCCCGTCATATTTATCGATGACAATACGGCAAAGCTTTTGTATATTTGATGCTTTACTTCGAAACAAGCCGATGCGGCGAATGTCCTGCTCTAGTTCTTCCAGCGGAACGCTCAAATAATCCTCGGGGCACTTATACTTTTGAAATAAGTTCACCGTCACCTTATTGACCGTCTCATCCGTACATTGCGCAGACAGCAGTACTGCTATTGTAAGCTCAAACGGATTGCTGTGATTAAGCTCACAGTGTGCATCTGGAAACATGTCCGCAATAATGTCTAGCACATGACGCATTTTTTGTTTCGCAACCATCGTCCTCTCCCCTAATCAAACACTATCGTTCAAAGTGTAGCGAAATTTGTCACGCTTCGCAACCGTAAACAAGCATATTCTATAAAAAAACTGCCCCTAAGGGCAGTTTTTTCACAAAAAATGAATATCTCAGCCTATAATTGATGAAAATTTCGTTAAAAAGCTACTTGACGATTGCAATTGCATAGTTTCTAAAGCCATAGATTGTAATCGTGTCGCCTGACTTGAAGGCTGTAACTGAAACCGAATTTCCATTTAAAATGTATTTGGTCTGGCTGTTTACATTAAAATAATTCCGGTTGTCCGCATCTGTTGTTTTTTCCGTCCACACTTGTGATGCAGTCGCATTGAAGTTCGTAAATACGCGGCTCTCGCCAACAGCTACTGTCAGTTGTGTTTTGTTGCCTTCAAGCTTCTGAACCTCAACATAGTCCCCCACAGTAAGCAGGCTCGTTGCTGTTCCTTGCGTGGCTCCTTTTATGATTACGAACCCAGCATCGCCATTATAAGCAACAGTTTGACCTACAAGGTCTACAATAGTGACACTGTTTGCTGATATGGATTGTACTTTGCCATAAGTAACAGAAATAGTGCGTGCACGAACGGCTTCTTTTCCTAAGTAGTTAACAGTAATAATAGAGCCCGGAGTAATCTGTTCAATCGCAAGCTTCGCTCCTGCTTCATTAACCAATTCTGTACCTAGCACATTTAGATCAAAAGCGGATGTCATTGCATTTTTAACACGAATTTTTTTGTTGATTACGTCTACTGACATTACATCATATTGAGCATTTGTGTGGACTCTAATTGTTGCAACACGATCTTGGTTGCTGCTCAAATCAAGCGTAAGTTGATCGCCTGCCTTCAGATCGCTGTAAGCTGCATTTGCTATGGCAGCATGCTCAACGTATGCAGTATTATATGGAAGCGACAATGTAGCGCCGTTCTCCAATTTAATGTTCATCAAGTTGCTTTGCGAATTCATTGATAATAAAGTACCTGAATATTTAGTTAAAAATTGCAGGGATACGATCGAATTTCCTGTATAGCTGATAACAATTTTTCTGTTCACCGTTAGTAAGCTGTTAGCAGAAGCTAATGAAATAACGTTGCCGCTGTATTCAATTCGAGTTTTATCCGTAAAATAAAGTGCTTGGGCGTTATTGCCATTTGCATCAAGAATGGTCAACAACTTTTTATCGTAAACAAAAGCGGCAACCTGCGCACCAGCAACGACTTTCACATTGCGGTTAACTACTTTCACCTTTGTTACTTTATCTGCATCATTAAGCGTAAGCTCTACTTGATCTGCTTCTTTAATTAAATCGCCGATTGTTGCTCCATTAATGCCTTCAATTTCAACGGAAACCGTATCTGCCATCAATTTAGATACAAGTGTTGTACCCTCCATAACAGTGATCAAATCGCCTGTCGAGCCGTAGAATGTACCTTTAACACTCGTTGCCGACGCCTGCGTCGATGCAATAATTTTTAGTGTTGCCGGAGCATCACGGAAGCTGTCTTGTACGATGCTTATTTGGCTGTCTCTCTTAATTGAGGTTAATGCTAGCGGTTTGCCGTCCGTATCAACTACTGCTACTGAATCATTATAGAAAAATTCAACAGGCTTATTATTAATCCATACATATAATTTCTTCTCATCTGCGATAACGCGATCCAACGTTCCAGACGTCGTTTTTGTGTAAGTCTTATCGCCTTTCACTTCAACGTAAAGCGCCTTGCCATCCTTCGCAATGACCGTTACATCTCCGTATTCAAGAAGCTGCTGTCTCGTAATCGGTGTTTCTGTATTGTAGTGATAAAATAAAGTATCTGAATTAATGGTATAGTTGATTTCCTTCTTGTCGCTGTAAACAGTAATTTGAGTATCTGTTATTTTAGTTGCAATGCCGTTTACTTGACCTTCATATGCAACCGGGAACAGCTTCTCAGCACGGCTGAACATCGTAGCCAGACTCGCACGATCCACATTCGCTTTAGGAACAAATTTGTCTGCCGTTACACCCTTTACGAGCTCAAGCTTGGAAGCGGCATTCACATAACCCTTATAAATAGAAGTGATTTGCGCTGCATCCGCGAAAGTCGAGGCTGTATTTTGCAAACGTACCGCTTCTTCCTCTTGCTGGATTGCACGAACCATAAGCTTCGTTACCCATTCACGGGTAGCAGGCTTAGTCCCCCAAGCGATTTTAGGATCTTTAGCTGCGAGTCCGAACTCTTCCACCTGATCAAGCAAGCCTTCTTGGAAAGCCAACGTTACATAAGGTTTAAAATAAGTACTTACGGAAAAAGAATTAGGAAAACCGATAATTGCATCTTTATCTGCCTTTTTATCCAATCCTGCGAATCGAAGAGCCATAAGCACAGCCTCTTGCTGACTCACATTTTCTTTCGGACGGAATATAGCAGCTCCGCTTGATGTCTTATTTCCTTCAATAATTCCTTGCAATGCAAGCTTAGCTATATGCTTCTCTGCCCAATGACCACTGCTTACATCGGTAAATGGTGTTGTATATCCGGAGGCTGCTGAGGCATATGAAGCAGGTATGATTACCCCGCTTCCTGCAACTAGAGAAAACGCTAGAGCTCCAATCAAAATCTTTTTGCTCGCAAATTGCATTGTCATAAGTAGATATTCCCCCTGATTAGTATGTAATAACTCATGCAGAACGGCTTCGCCAACCTATTGCTAGGATGGAACGAAGCCATTCATAATTTTTGCTTATTGCTTGTTCATTGGATATTCGAGCTCGACATGACCCATGAGCGTTTCAACCTTTTGTCCATCGACAAGCAGATCGATTGATTTTACAGCATCGAATTGAAACAATGTTTTTTGAAGCGTCTGAATGACAAACGTCTCGCCTGGCGCGCCAAGCCGCGCTTCATCAGGCAAATGAATATCCAGTGTAACAAGCCCGTCTGATAGTTGTACGGATTTAACCTCAATTCGTTTCCATAAAGATAATTTATTCTCGTCAGCATCTTTTTGCAGTTCAGCAATTGCTGCTTTGACCAGATCAAGATCCGTTTCATAGGTTAGCTTGACTGGATGCTCTACTGTTTCAGTTAGCTCAGCATCGGTTAAATAAATAATAGCATCTAGTTCGTTTAATACGGGAGTTGGCTCAGGAGAAGGCGAAGGTGAAATTGTAGGCGATACCGTACTGCCTGGTTGATTTCCCTGCTTATCCTGAACTCCGCATCCTGCAAGCGCAGCGGATAATATAATGACAGCAAGCAGCCCGCGTGCTTTGAAAGTTTTCATAACACTGAACACCTGCTTTCTATTTTACATTTAGATACTCTTTGATGCCTGCAACCAGTTCAGCAGCTATTTTGTTTTGTGCCGCATCATCAAATAACATTTTTGCATCGTTTGCGTTGGATAGGAAACCTGCTTCGATTAGTACGGCTGGCATCGTCGTTTGCTTGATCACTTTATAAGCTTCTTTCTTGACACCGCGGTCTTTAAGACCGGTTGCCGCAATTAGATGTTTGTGAATAACACTAGCAAACGCTTTGCTGTTATCGCGATAATAGTAGGTTTCAGTTCCTGTTGCGGAGCTTACACCACTATTGGCATGAATAGACATAAATAAATCGGCTTTTATGCTTTCTGCAAACTTGACGCGATCATCTAGAGTCGGGTATGTATCCCCCGTTCTAGTTAAATGAACTTTAATTTTGCTTTCTTTGTCAAGCAACGCCTTCATCTTAAGTGCGATACTAAGCGTAAATTCTTTCTCCGGTTTCTTCAATACACTCGCTGCACCCGGATCTGAGCCGCCATGTCCCGCATCAAGAACAACGTTGTAGACTTTGGATGATGGAGGAGTTACTGGATCTGTAATTGGCGGAGTACCAGGAACTTCTGCAGCAGACATTAAGCTAAACTGAATTTTTCCTGCTTCCTCAGTCATCACATAGCCGGTATTATCGCCAATAAGAATGACTAAGCGAGCGGTAGCTGGCGTGTTCGAAAATAAGGAATAACGATAACCTTGCAAATAAGTGCTGTCTGTTACATTAACCTCAACTTGTCCATTCAAAAACTGTGAAGATAAGTTTGATGAATAGTTAGCATTCGGAAAATCGAACACAATGCGCTTTGGGTTCTCGAGCAGCATTGGCTTGTTGGCCTTAACTGTTCCTTCATAATTAAGGGTCATGCTGCTTCCGCCAGAGTAATAAATGTCTGTTATCTGGCCTGTTGTTTCCACAGGAAGATTCGGGTCTGGATCAATAGGTTCTGTCGGATCTGTTGGTTCTTTGTTCTGCTCGTACATATGTACTTCTTTCTCAACAGCTTTCCATTCAAAATCCAATCCAAACTGTTCACCAATAAAGCGAAGTGGAACTAAAGTGTAGCCTTTAATGATAGAAACTGACGTGTCCATTTTAACCTTTTTGTCATTGACTACTGCCATATTGTCATTCAGCTTTAGCTTTATGACATTATTGGCATGTGTTACTGTCGCTGTTTTGGTCGTGTTATCCCAATCAATCAGGTAGCCTAATCCTTCTGATACCGTCCGCACAGGTACAACGGTTGCATTATTAATGATTTGCGGATTAACATCAGATTTCAATTGCTGACCATTCAAGAAAAGCTTGGGTACGACCTCTGCAGCTTGTCCTACTGCGGAGAACATCGTGAAAAAAATCGACATAAACATTAATACGGATACAAATCTTTTCATTTCCCACCTCGATGACTGAAATTGCCCGCATCGAATGAGTGCATTCGACTTTAACAGACGCAAATATAGACGCAGCTTGTCAGAAAAAGTTGCGTTTAAAGGAAAAAAGAGGACGAATCATCCGGAGTGGCTGATTCGTCCTCTTCATTTCGTTTTAATTACACAAGACGAGCAATATGTTTTTGCTCATAAGCTGTAATTTTGTCTTCATGTTGAAGAGTCAAACCGATATCGTCAAGGCCTTGCAGCAAAAATTGACGACGGTGCTCATCAAGATCAAATGCGATCGTTAGACCATACTCATCCGAAAGCTGTTTGTTTTCCAAATCAACAGTAAGCTTGTAGCCGTCATGCTTCGCTGTACGCTTAAATAGCTCTTCCACTTGCTCTTCGCTAAGCTTGATAGGCAAAATACCGTTTTTGAAACAGTTGTTATAGAAAATATCCGCATAAGACGGAGCGATAATAACTTTGTATCCATAATCAAGAATAGCCCAAGGAGCATGCTCACGTGATGAGCCGCAGCCAAAGTTAGCACGGGAAACGAGTACAGATGCGCCCTCGTAACGCGGCTTGTTTGGTTCGAAATCAACGTTCACTTCACCATTTTCGTGAAAACGCCATTCGAAGAATAGAAATTGGCCAAAGCCGCTGCGCTCAATACGCTTCAAAAATTGTTTCGGTATAATTGCATCAGTGTCGACATTGACCCGGTCGACCGGGGCTACGATGCCTGTAAGTTGTTTAAACGGTTCCATATCTTATATACCCCTCTCGCGTTCAATTCGTTCTACACTACGGATTTAATTTCCCAATCGCGTACATCTGTGAAATGACCTTTTACTGCTGCTGCAACTGCCATCGCAGGCGATACAAGATGCGTGCGTCCGCCGCGGCCTTGACGTCCCTCGAAGTTACGGTTAGACGTTGATGCACATCGCTCGCCCGGTTTCAATACGTCAGGGTTCATTGCAAGACACATCGAGCAGCCAGCATCACGCCATTCAAAGCCCGCTTCAGTGAAGATTTTGTCCAAGCCTTCTTTTTCGGCTTGAATTTTTACGCGGCCTGAACCTGGTACGACGATAGCCGTTACACGATCGCTAACTTTGTAGCCTCTAGCGATTTCAGCTGCTGCACGCAAATCTTCGATACGGCCATTTGTACATGAACCGATGAATACATAATCAATTGGGATTTCGTTCATTGGTGTTCCAGGCTTAAGATCCATATATTCAAGTGCTGCTTCAGCAGCTTTACGCTCGTTCTCCGTTGGAAGATCAGCAGGGAAAGGAACTTTAGCTGTGATGTTAGTACCCATGCCTGGGCTAGTTCCCCAAGTCACTTGCGGGATTAGAGCGTCAACGTCGAAGTGAACGACTGTGTCATACTCTGCACCTTCATCCGTAGTAAGCTGTTTCCAAGCTTCAACTGCTTCTTCGTAGTTGGCTGGCGCATATTGACGGCCGCGAAGATAGTTGAATGTTGTTTCATCTGGCGCGATGAGGCCAGCGCGTGCGCCTGCTTCGATTGACATATTACAAACTGTCATCCGCTCTTCCATAGTCAAGCTTGTGATGGCTTCGCCAGTAAACTCAATAACATAACCTGTTGCGAAATCTGTGCCGTATTGAGCAATAACGCCAAGAATCAAATCCTTTGCTGTTACGCCTGGCTTGCGAGTGCCGTTAAAGCGAACCTCAAGCGTTTTTGCTTTCGATTGCTGCAGCTTGCCTTCTTCTTGATTAATGACGTGATTATCCCAGATCTTTTCAAACATTGTCTTTTTCGTCATTATGTTCACCCCACCGTTTCATTGAATCTTCTGCTTTTCTTAACTGAAACTACTATAACATTTCTTTCTTCATTGATCCAAGATATAATATCTATAACGTCTATAGGTAATAACTATAATAGTAGATCCCTTACATAATAAACAGTTGAAAGGAAAATTTATATGGAATTGAGACAATTAAATTATGTTATTCAAATCGCCTCAGAGAAAAACTTTTCAAGAGCAGCGGAAAAGCTTCACATCGCTCAGCCTTCGCTAAGTCAGCAGCTCTCCAAGCTTGAGCAAGAAATCGGCGTACTTCTATTCCGGCGAACAACAAATTCTGTAGAACTAACGCAAGCTGGACAAGTATTCGTTCATAAATCGCAAGCGATTCTTGACGCTGTTGAGCAGTTAAAGCAGGAAATGGACGATATGGCGCAAATGCGGCGCGGACGACTTGTTGTCGGTACATTGCCGCTAACAGGCTCACATATACTGCCGCTTGTTTTGCCAGTATTCGGTGAACAATATCCGCAGATTGAAGTCGTTCTTGTCGAAGAAACTACTGCAAAGCTTGAGCAGCTTACTGCGAGCGGCGGTACCGATTTAAGTCTGCTCTCGCTGCCGCTCATTGACAACTCTCTCGCATGGGAACCATTCTTGGAGGAAGAAATCTGCTTAGCCGTCCCTCCACAGCACCCTCTTGCATTAAGAGAAGGCTCAATCTCGATTTCTGAACTTGATAATGAGCCATTTATTGGACTTAAGCGCGGACAAGGCTTTCGGCAAATTACAGTCGAACTGTGTGAGCAATCAGGTTTCACTCCGCAAATCGTATTCGAGAGCAGCAATATGGAAACCATTCAATCCTTAGTGGCAGGCGGAATGGGAATAGCCTTTGTCCCGCAAATGCTTACGCGAGTCAAAGGCTCTGATTTTATGCCTGTTTACCTTCCCTTGTCGTCCAAGCCTACAAGAACGTTAGTCGTAGCGAGCCGCAAAGGTAGATATTTATCCAAAGCTGCTGAAGCATTTATCCGTACACTCAATATGACTATAAGCAGTTATCGGTAATTAAGCTTCATAAATAGAAGGTCTGCGATCTTCAAAAACAGGAATTTTTGTGCGTACAGCATCAACTAAATCCAAATCTATGTCTGCGTATATAATCGTTTCCTCTTCGCCCGCTTCCGCTATCGTCTCTCCCCAAGGATCAAGCACGAGTGAGTGACCAAAGAAATTAGTGTCACCGCTCGAGCCCATCCGGTTGCACGCGATCACGAACATTTGGTTTTCAATTGCACGTGCCGTAAGCAAAGTACGCCAATGATGAAGTCTTGGATGCGGCCATTCTGCTGGAACAAATAGCAATTTGGCTCCATCCAGCGCAAGCTTGCGAGCTAGCTCAGGGAAGCGGATGTCATAACAAATCATCATACCTGCTTTTGTCCCTTCTATCTCAAGCTTGCCAAGCTTATCTCCCGCCGCCAAATATTTTTCTTCATCCATAAGACGGAATAAATGAATTTTTGAATAATCGGATACAATATGGCCTGAACGATCAAATGCATACATTGTATTCAGCACTTTGTCTTCCTTAAGTTCCGCGATTGAACCTCCAATAATATGAACGCTGTGCTTCTTGCTGAAATCAGATAAAAAAGCACGAGTGCGTTCACCTTCACGATCTGCAATCGTTTTTATTTCAGTTAAAGCGTAACCTGTGTTCCACATTTCCGGAAACATAATGACATCCGGTTTATTCGTTTGGCTCACCGCTTCTTCAAGCATGCTCCCCAGCTTCGTGAAGTTAGCTTCTGGATTACCTGCTTCTATATGCATTTGCAGCAATGCAAGCCGCAGTGGTTTACTCATATGCCGTTCCTCCTGTTGATCCTTTTTTCACCTAATGATACCCTGTCATGGTTCTGTGTCAAGATGGGAAACGTAACAACGAGGGATTTACAACTTTACGAACATAAAGGAGAATGTCTGTTATGCTTCCAAAACGAATAGCTGCAATGCTTCTTGCTTGCTGCTCGATTTTCCTGTTTGCCAACTTCGCTTCTGCTCATCAAGCATTTAGCGGCGCTCCCAACCCAGAAACAGGGCTTAAGCCAGTTCAAGTATTCGATGTAGCCGCCGGCAAAGTAACAAAGACAATCCCCAATGACGCCAAATATCAAGAGATGGCTTCTTCATGGGTTGGTTCCATCACTGGTCTTGCTCCACAAATGACAAATGATTCAAGCTGCAGCTATGTGTATCGTGTTCCTCTTGAGAAGGCCGTTACCATCAAAGCAAATGACGTTTCCGTTTCATCCGATGATCTTTTTCTATTTTATTGTAAGGAAAAGCCTCCTCTCTTGCTCGTGTTTGATGAGAAGCGCAGACCTTTTTTATTCCTGTTCAAAGCCGATATAAAACCCTTTATTGACAGAGTAGGCATTCCGGCTGCATAACCAGCCGCTTCTCATCTCCCGCTATTCATGCTACATTAAAGCTATTGCCTAAATAGATAGCGATTTTGTCATGTGGAGTGTGAGGTATGGAAACACAAATCGGTCAACACCTTATTCAACCTGCGGAACGGATGAATGTACTTCCGACGCAATTTTTTGCCAAGCTGGTCGCCAAAGCAAATGCTCAAACGGCCAAAGGACGCGATGTCATCAATTTGGGACAAGGCAATCCGGATCAACCGACTCCTCCCCATATTGTTGCGAAGCTACAGGAAGCTGCAGCTAATCCGTTGTACCACAAATATCCACCCTTTAGCGGCTACCCTTTTCTAAAGGAAGCCGTGGTGAAGCGATACAAAGAGGATTATAACGTAGATATAGATCCCACTACTGAAGTCGCTATCCTCTTCGGAGGAAAAACTGGCCTTGTCGAAATTAGCCAATGCCTGCTTAATCCCGGCGATGTCTGTCTCGTGCCGGACCCGGGTTATCCTGACTATTGGTCTGGAGTGGCGCTTGCAGGTGCCGAGATGTCATTTATGCCGTTAACAGAACAAAACAGCTATTTGCCAGACTATAACGCCATTAGTCCTGAAATAGCCGAGCGCGCAAAGCTAATGTTTATGAATTATCCGAACAATCCAACAGGTGCTGTTGCTAATGCCGAATTTTATGCACAAACAGTGGAATACGCAAAAAAGCATGGCATCGTTGTTGCAAGTGATTTCGCCTATGGAGCAATTGGCTTTGATGATAATCAACCGATCAGCTTCTTGCAGACGCCAGGCGCCAAAGAAGTAGGCGTTGAGTTTTATACGCTGTCCAAAACCTATAACATGGCTGGCTGGCGTGTTGGCTTTGCGATCGGAAATGCTCAAATTGTCAAGCTGATCAATTTAATCCAAGATCATTATTATTGCAGCCTATTCGGCGGCATTCAGGAAGCAGCAGCACTTGCACTGACAGGGCCGCAGCAATGTGTCGCTGAACTTACAGCAATGTACGAAAGCCGCCGCAATGCCCTGTTTACTGCCCTTGACCGAATTGGTTGGAAAGCCGCTCGACCAGGAGGATCTTTTTTCTGCTGGCTGCCTGTACCAGAAGGCTATACATCAGAATCGTTTGCGGACCTTCTGCTTTTTGAGGCTGATGTTGTTGTCGCTCCCGGCGTAGGGTTTGGTACCCATGGTGAAGGCTTTGTTCGGCTTGGTCTTCTTACAAGTGAAGAACGCCTGCAAGAAGCGGTTGAACGGATTGGAAAACTAAATTTATTTTAGAATATATCCGCCATATGCCTTGCTTTACAGCAGCATGGGATCGTGATATGCTTGTAGGAATTGAACATGAAACGTGATGACGGGACAATTAAGCAAGATGGGTCGCGATCAGAGAGTAAATTCCATGGGCTGCAAGAATTTACCGAAGGCCGCTTGCTGAACCTACCTCCGAGCGGCCGGCTATGAACCGGACAGCGCCTTCTGTTATAGGCTTAAGCTGGATAATTCTATCTAAGGATTATCAACAAAGGTGGTACCGCGGAAGCAAAGACTTTCGTCCTTTATGGACGAAAGTCTTTTTTGTTGTCACCAAACAAGCATAGGATGGGATTAATGATGACGGAACGTATTGTCGTAAAGATTGGCAGCAGCTCGCTTACCTCGGAAGAAGGCGGTCTAAACCGCGAGCGTATTCAATATTTCGCATCAGAGCTCGCTTCCTTGCATAAAAAAGGAAATGGCGTGATGCTCGTAACTTCAGGTGCTGTTGCAGCTGGCTTTCGTCAAATCGGTTATGCCGCAAAGCCAAAAATCGTTCATGAAAAACAAGCAGCCGCTGCTGTAGGGCAAGCGCTGCTTATGCAAGCCTATCAAGAAGCCTTCAACGGTTATGGCATAGTAGCTGCACAAATTTTGCTTACGCGTGCGGATTTCTCCAATCGCCGCCGCATTCAAAATGCACTTATGACAATCGAAGAGCTTCTGCGGCTTGGCATCATACCGATTATTAACGAAAACGATACGGTGGCAACCGACGAGCTTGTTCCTAAATTCGGAGATAACGACAGCTTATCAGCGCTTGTCGCAGCGATGACGAAAGCTTCACAGCTGATCATCATTACCGATATGGATGGCTTATACACAGAGGACCCTCGTAAAAATCCGCAAGCGGTCAAGATCGAGCGCGTCGATCAAATATCCGAAGATATTATGAAGCTCGCAGGCGGAGCTGGCTCTTCCGTCGGAACAGGCGGCATGCGTTCCAAAATCGAAGCAGCACGCATCGCCATGCGTGGCGGCGTACATGCTTTTATCGGTAAGGTGCAGCAAGAAGGCGATCTGAAGCTAGCTGTGGAAGGCAATGGCCGCGGTACATATTTCGATACGAAGCTGAACAGCCTTCCGATGAAGAAGCAATGGCTTGGCTTTCACTCTATGCCGCTAGGCAAGGTTTTTGTAGATGAAGGCGCTGTTCAAGCCTTGCTTGAAGGCGGCAAAAGCCTCCTCCCTGCCGGCGTAAAAGAAATTCAAGGCGATTTCCATTCCGGAGATGTCGTCGAAGTCATTAATCCACAAGGCCAAACCATTGGCAGAGGCGTTGTCAATTATGCAGCAGAGCAAATTCAAGCTGTGGCCGGCCTTACTACTGAAGAAGTTAAACGTAGAGTCGATGTATCCCGTATCGAATTTATTCATCGAGACGAATGGATTACATTAAAATAATAAGGGGGATTCCGCTATGATCAGTGAAGTGAGAACAAAAGCAACTTTAGCTCAAGATGCAACTGCCATTATGAATCGTTTGTCTACAGAACAAAAAAATACAGCTCTTACTCGTATGGCTGATGCATTAATCGCCGAGACTAACGCAATTATTACTGCAAATGAGCTTGACCTGCAACGAGGCCGCGAGCAAGGCACAAGCCCTTCCATGCTCGATCGACTTGCTTTAAATAAAGATCGTGTAGCATCCATTGCTGAGGGACTTAGACAAATTGTTGAGCTTCCGGACCCTATTGGTGAGCTGCTTGAGCATTTCGATCGTCCAAACGGACTAAAAGTAAATAAGATCAGAGTTCCAATCGGCGTCATTGGCATGATCTATGAAGCTCGTCCGAATGTTACAGTCGATGCGGCTGGCTTATGTTTAAAAACGGGCAACTGCGTCGTGCTTCGCGGCGGATCAGCTGCTATCGAGTCAAATCGTAAAATCGTAGAGGTATTAAAAAATGCTCTTTCAAATACGGCAATGCCAGCTGATGCCATTCAGTTAATAGAGGATTCAGATCGTGCCTCGGTTAACGAAATGCTGAAGCTTAATGGCTTGCTTGATGTTGTCATTCCTCGTGGAGGCGCATCGCTTATTCGAAATGTCGTTGATAATGCCACTGTACCGGTCATCGAAACAGGAGCTGGTATTTGCCATACCTTCATAGATGCTAGCGCTGACTATACGATGGCAGTCGAGATTGCCTTTAACGCCAAAGTACAACGGCCATCGGTTTGCAATTCCATGGAAACATTGCTCGTTCACGAAGCTTTTGCAGATCAGCATTTATCCGCGCTTGCTGATCGTTTTGTTCAAGCAGGTGTTGAGCTCCGCGGCTGCGAAAGAACGGCTTCCCTTCTCACAGGCATCAATCCAGCAACGGATGAGGACTATAGTACAGAATACAATGATTACATTATGAATATCCGCGTCGTTTCAGATCTTGACGCCGCGCTTGCACATATTCGCCGTTTCAGTACAAAACATTCCGAATGTATTGTGACCGAAAACTCCGAAAACGCTGAGCGATTTATTCAAGATGTTGATGCGGCTGCCGTTTATCATAACGCCTCTACTCGCTTTACCGACGGATTTGAATTCGGGTTCGGAGCTGAAATCGGCATTAGTACACAAAAGCTTCACGCACGCGGTCCAATGGGTTTGCCTGCATTGACTTCTACTAAATATCTAGTTTATGGAACTGGACAAATACGGGGCTAGGCTAGCAGGACGAATTCAGTCCAATATCAATGGAACAACGGAGGAATACTTCATGACACAGCTTACACAAACTGCAATTGCCAGTCAGCAAATTTGCTTCTATGGTGCCGGTTCGATGGCGGAAGCCATTGCACGAGGTCTAATTAATAAAAACCTCATTGCACCTAATCAAATTTCAATGCTCAATCGACAAAATAAAGATCGGCTCTCTGAGCTAAATGAGCTATACGGTATACAAACCATCGTGCAAGGCTCCTCTAATGAAGCTTATTTAAAAGAGGCAGACATTATTTTTCTAGCCATGAAACCTAAGGATGCTGCTGAAGCGATCGCATCCATTAAGCCGTTCATTTCTTCTAAACAGCTTATTATATCGGTCATTGCCGGGTTATCGATCAAAGCAATCGAGCAGCTGCTTGGTGGGCAAGCGTCTGTCGTACGCGCGATGCCGAACACATCTAGCACAATTGGGCTTGGAGCAACTGGAATTAGTTATTCAGATATTGTGACCACTTCGCAAAAAGCTCTTACAGAAGCGATTTTCAGCTCTGTTGGAATAAATGCAATTGTAGACGAATCACTTCAGCAGGCCGTCACAGGCGTATCTGGCAGCGGCCCAGCTTATGTCTATTACTTTATGGAGTCGATGATCGATACTGCAATCAAACTAGGCTTTTCCGAGACATCAGCAAAGGAGCTTGTCGTTCAGACGGTTCTTGGCGCAGCGGAAATGGTTCGTCATACCGGCGAAGAGCCAGCAGAGCTGCGGCGCAAGGTCACATCACCAAATGGGACAACGCAGGCAGCTCTTGAGCTGATGGCCGAAAATCATTTTTCAGAAACAATCAAGAAAGCTATCCACCGCTCAGCAGAACGTGCAGGCGAGCTTGGAGAAGCTATCGAGAGGAGCATTAACGAATGACTGGAGTTTGTATCGCAACGTATCGTTCTTATGATGATCGAGCGGATTTCAATAAAAAGGCGCTTTCGATCGCTGTTGGCTTAACCGTCGGCAGCTGGACTGAGCTTCCTGAAGCGCAAAAGGCGAATATGGAAAAGCATCTTGGAAAAGTATTGTCCGTTACTGTCCATGAGCCAGAAAATGCAGTTCCCGGTGAGCGCTATGCCGACATTCGAATTGCTTACCCAGACATCAACTTTAGCCGAGACCTCCCTGCTTTGCTAGTAACTGTATTCGGCAAGCTGTCCATGGACGGCAAAATCAAGCTTATGGATCTCGACGTTTCTGAAGATTTTGCATCTGCTTTCCCAGGACCTAAGTTTGGACTAAACGGTGTTCGCGATTTGCTTGGCGTACATGATCGCCCGCTGCTAATGAGTATTTTCAAATCCGTTGTCGGATACGATCTAGCCAATCTTCAAGATCAGTTCTATAAGCAAGCGCTTGGCGGTGTGGACTTAATCAAGGATGATGAAATCCTATTTGAAAACCCGCTTACCCCTCTTGAGAAACGTGTCGAAGCTTGTATGGATGCAGCGCGTCGCGCTGAAGCAGAGACCGGCCAAAAGCTGCTTTACGCCGTTAACTTGACAGGGCCTACCTCAGCTCTTGCTGCGAATGCTCGAAAAGCGATTGACGCCGGCGCCAACGCGCTTTTATTTAACGTTCTAGCTTACGGCTATGATGTGCTTCATGAGCTTAGCAGTGACAAATCCATTAATATCCCTATAGCAGCTCACCCTGCAATGGCTGGAGCGATGTACCCATCGCCTCATTATGGCATTAGCGCTTCTCTTCTTCTTGGGAAGTTAATGCGTCTTGCAGGTGCCGATCTTGTGCTCTTCCCTTCACCTTACGGCTCGGTTGTTATGCCAAAGGAAGAGAATTTAGCGGTTAAGGAAGCTTTGCTAGCGCCGCTTCACGGGCTGAAAACGAGCTTCCCTGTACCATCGGCTGGCATTCATCCTGGACTGGTGCCTCTCATTCTAAAAGATTTCGGTACCGACGTGGTTGTAAATGCTGGCGGGGGTATTCATGGTCATGCCATGGGAACTGCAGCTGGCGGACAAGCATTCCGTCAAGCGATTACAGCAACATTAAATGGAGTACCTCTTCGCAATGCCGCTGAGCAACCGGGCAATGAAGCGCTGTTGGCAGCAATTGAAGCATGGGGGATCAAAGAATAATGACTGAAATGAATACAACTAAGAAACGCATCGTGTTTTGTGATTTTGATGGAACGATTACCGTTAATGACAACATTATCGCAATTATTAAACATTTTAACCCAGCAGGCTGGGAAAACATTGCAGAGCGAACGATTGCGCAAGAGATTTCAATTATGGATGGCGTTGGACAAATGTTCCGCCTCCTTCCTGCTTCTATGCAGAAAGAAGTTATCGATTTCAGTATTTCCAATGTACGCATTCGCGAAGGCTTCGCTGAATTTCTAAACTATTGCAAAGAGCAGCAGCTTGATTTTTACGTAACTAGCGGCGGCATTGATTTTTTTGTTTATCCTATTCTTGAAGCTTTCGACATACCAAAAGATCATATTTATTGCAATGGCAGTGATTTCAGCGGAGAGCAAATTGAGATTTTGTGGCCAAATCCGTGTGATGCTCATTGCACCAACAACTGCGGCATGTGTAAAACAACCATTATGCGTCGTTTCCCTGAAGAGCAATTCGAGCGCATCATTATTGGCGACAGCGTAACCGACTTTGAAGGTGCTAAGCTGGCTGATATTGTCTATTCCCGCTCCCACCTAACGGTGAAATGCAAGGAGCTCGGACTGCCGCATCACGAATACGAAACATTCCACGATATTATCAACACTATGAATGCTGAAAGGAAGTCAACAAAATGAGTTTTGAGCAAATTGCTTTAGAAGACAAACAGCGCGCTTTATCTGAACTTCGCGACGTTAAGGAGCTGTTCGCTTCACGCGGCTGGTTCCCTGGCACCAGCGGCAATTTATCGATCCGTGTAGGCGATTATAACCCCGATGAATTTCAATTCGCTATTACGGCAAGCGGTAAGGACAAAACGATTCATACACCAGAGGATTATTTGTTTGTTGATCAAGATGGGAAGCCATGTGAAACAACACGCTTAAAACCATCCGCTGAAACACTGATCCATTGTGAAATTTACAAATTAACTGGGGCTGGCGCTATTTTCCACGTGCATACCGTATTTAACAGCGTAATCTCAGAGTATTTCTGGGATCGCAAGTCTGTGCCGGTAGATGGCGTTGAGCTGATCAAGGGCTTTAACATTTGGGACGAGGAAGCACACATCGATATTCCAATCGTTTCCAACTTTGCACATATCCCTTCTATCGTACCAGAAATAACGGAGCGTATCGTGAAAAACATACCTGGCATCGTGCTGCGGAAGCATGGCATTTATGCTTGGGGAGCAAACGCATTTGAGGCAAAACGCCATCTTGAAGCATTTGAATTTATTTTTGAATACGTATATCGTTTGGAAATGCTGCAGCGTGGTAAAGCTTAAGCATTTTCCAGCTTGATCGTTACATTGTTTAGAAGGACTTTCTCCCGTTAATCAGCACTTTTTATGTTTCAAAGCGCTGATTAGCGGGAGGTTTTCCAGCTAACTTATTCCCCCCTAAAAACATGATTTCAAAATGATAACTCCTCCTGAACGATAGGCATTCCTCGCTCTTCCCTTACCAATTAACTGTTATTGGATAACTGTTATTGGATAACTGTTCCAGCAGCATACTCCCGTCTTTCTCTCGACGTTTCATTAATCCAAACCATTAACTCATTTTTGCTAATATAAAATTTTTCACTAATTTTTATGTAGGGGAACATAACGCCAGAAAAGGATCCTGCAGTAGTCAGCTGAATTTGCTCTGAATGTATAATTTGCTTAATTTCGTTTACCGATAATTGCATATAATCTGCTGCTTCTTCTATCGTTAGCAAAGGTTTTTCAGCGCTTATCGTAATGTCGGACTGCTCTTTATTAGGCACTTCGTATTTCTCCAAAAACATACAGCCCAGTATAAAAGATACTCCGAGAATAAAGCTTGCTGCTATCATTGATTTACCGTTTGAAATAACAATCTTCCTCCTTCGTTGTAAACACACTCACTCTTTTCCATAATAAAAATAAACTTGCCCCGCCGTCTCTGATATCCGTTCATTTTTAAAATAAATGCCAGAAGCATCATCTATCCCATAACCCGTTGACAAGTTGGTTTTGGAAAGTGCAGCCAATAAGTTCTTTTCTTCATCCCATTTTGAGAAATGCGCACTAATGACGCAATGATTTATTAATCCTAGACCTTTGAGGAAAAGGTGCTCATTCGCACTGTTGTCGATGGGCGGAATTACACATACATTAGGACTGATTAAGGCGCCAGCCGAAAAACCTGCAACTGGCACGCCTTCTGTGTATAATGCTTTTATTGTTGTGCCGAGCTTTGTTTCCACGATATAATCTCGATAACGCTCGGTATCGCCGCCGCTTATAATCACTCCTGTAGCTGATTGAAGCTGTTCCAATAAATCGCTTGATGGTGATGCATCCAAGGCGAAATACACAAACTGATCAACATCATGAAATCCTATTTGATCGGTATATTTCGTCATGTATTCTTGCCAACCCTCTTGCTCAATAAATAAGATAACAACTTTGCTTAACCCTTTTGATGCCAGAGCTCCAAATTTTTTTGCTAAGCTTTCATTGAATGGCGCTCCACCGCCAAACAAAAATAAATGTTTATCTGACATAAATATCCTCCTTGTAGTTAATTCTTTAGCGAGATTTAGTCGAATCACTTTTATCGTAACCTAACTATAAACTATTTTTTAAATGTTTTACCATATTTATCTGCTTATATGAGTAAACTCGGAACAATTTGTTGTCTATAACCATCATGTTAAATTCCTCATTTAACATAAAAAACGGAATCAACTATATTGACTTTAACGTAACGTGAACGTTCATAATGGTAAGAGGAGGTGGCTCTATTGAAGGTGCATGAAGCAGCAAAACAACTCGGTGTCACGCCGCGTACACTGCGTTTTTATGAAGAAAAAGGTCTAATTCATCCATATAAAGCAATAGAGAATAAATATCGCGACTATTCCATTGAGGACTTCATTCGGCTCCGCTGGATTATATCGCTAAGAGAATTGGGCTTATCCGTATCTGCAATACAAGATGCTCTTAATGTGATCAATGAGCCGGACGCTTTTATTCGAAGTGTGGATGGCGCTCGTGCATTGCTGTATGAGCAATGGATCACAGCAACAAAAGCGCTGCAAGCGCTTGATGAAACGATTTCGGCATGGCACAGAAAAGGAGCAGCTGAACTGACACAAGCAGAGCTGGCCGCTGAAGAAATTAAACAAAATCGGCTATCGCGAGCCTCTTGGAGCGATCAATGGAATTACGATGGGATAGCGATTCAGCACGGAAATAAAGCACCTATCATTACACTTAGCGGTATTCTTTCGGAGGAGCAATACAATATGGCACTGCTGAGAACCGTTGAATGGCTTGATCCGCGGTTTGATGAGCTTGGCTTAGAAATAGGTGCAGGCAGCGGCAATCTCTCCAGCATGCTAGCTGCGGCCGGTACGAAGCTTACCGTTGTTGAGCAATCGACTGAAATGCTCTCGATCATAAGAGAAAGGCTCGCTGCCATTGATGCAAAACAAGGCAATTTGCTCGCACTGCCTCTCGCGCCATACAGTTATTCTTTTATAGGCTGCAGCTTTGCAATGCATCACTTGAATCGGTCACAACAGCTTCTGGCACTAGAAGAAATGGACCGCGTTTTAATAAATGGGGGACGGCTTGTGATTACGGGGTTAATGGATGAGGACGTGGTTGCCGATGATAAAATACATTCTGAAGAGATAGAAACAAAGCTTTCCATACCGCCTAACTGGCATTTTTCCTCTGTATCCGAACATCTGAACTGGTTCAACAAACGTGGATATTCCACTGTCATCAACCAGCTTACCCCATATGTTGGATTACTCTACGCGATCAAACCTTAGCTATGTACAATAATGTGACCCTTTTACATAAAAAAAGAGCTAAGCCGCATGGCTTAGCCTCTTCCTCCACGAAATTTTTGCGCATGTGCGCGAGCCTCGTCTGCATTCGTTACACGATTGCGGCTCCACTCGATAAGTATCCGATCAATATAACGCAAGCTAAGCTTGCCCGCAAAGACGGCTTCTTTTAGTGCAAAACGAATAATTTCGTCTGTATATCGATCATGATCAAGCCAGCCTGTAATCGTCTCGCATTCTATCGGAGATAATAAGCGTCCAAACTCTTGCTCGAATACACTGAATAAGTCTGATGATGGCGCCGCTTGCTGCTTGACTGGCTGACGCTCTGCCTTCCGCGATTCACGCTTCTGCTCCGCGGTTAACGCAGCTGCCTTAAGCAGCCAGCCTGTCCAGTTATAACGCTCTGACTGCATCCCCGTAGAACTGTCAACGTACTCGTCAATCGTAAGAAAATCTTCTTTCATCAGCCGGCCAAGGGATTGTCCAACTTCTCTAACACTCAGGCCCATCCGCTCAGCCAATTGCTCTGGCGTTGGGAAATCATTCATGTCCGCTTCCATATAGACCATGATTTGCAGAAGCAGCATCGCTTCTGTATCCGACAATTCCAGCTGGCGGTATGTTCGCAGCAGCATCGCCGATACGTAAACGCCGCCTTCCTGCAACGCAGCAGCCATACCATGCGAGTAAGCTTTCCATATCTCGTTGTTCACTGCCAGCTGCCTCCTATACGACTACGCCTGTGCAGACGTATCCTTTTGCTTAACTAAGTTATACGTGTCTCTTGCGATGAGAAGCTCCTCATTCGTAGGAACAACTAAAACTTTAATGCGTGAGCTGTCCGTCGTAATCTCACGAATATCTTTGCGACGCTCTGAGTTGCGCTCTTCATCTAGCTCAATACCCAAGAATGAAATGCCTTCGCATATCGCTTTGCGTAGAGCGACAGAATTTTCTCCTACTCCAGCAGTAAACACAATCGTATCTACACCGTTCATCGCCGCGGCATATGCGCCAATATATTTTCTAACTCGGTAAGCATACATGTCAAAAGCAAGCTTTGCGTTTTTGTCGCCTTCCAGCATCGCCTCTGTTACCTCGCGCATATCGCTGCTAATACCGGAAATAGCCAGCATACCGCTATGTTTGTTCAGCATAGAATTTACTTCATTTAAAGTCAATTCCTCTTTGTTCATAACAAATGGCACGATCGCTGGATCAATATCTCCGCTCCGGGTACCCATCATAAGACCTTCAAGTGGAGTCATTCCCATACTTGTATCAAAGGACTTGCCGTTCAAAATGGCTGTACAGCTTGCACCGTTTCCGATGTGGCAAGTAATCATTTTGATTGACTCCAATGGTTTTTGCAAATACTCGGCTGCATGTGCGCTCACATAGGAATGAGACGTTCCATGAAAACCATATCTGCGAACCTTGTGACGACGGTAAAGCACAGTAGGAATTGGATATAAATACGATGTATTCGGCATGCTTTGATGGAATGCCGTATCGAATACTACCGCTTGAGGTACATCAGGCAAATTTGTTTCTACCGCCAAAATACCCATCATATGAGCTGGGTTATGAAGCGGCGCCAAATCAAACAATCGACGAATCTCGAGCTTAACCTCTTGTGTTACAAGCACTGAGCTGCTAAATGCCTCGCCGCCATGAACGATACGATGGCCAACAGCTTCGATTTCGTTCAGATTAGCGATCGCTCCGAACTCCGGGTTGGTAAGCATATTGATAACCTGCTTAACAGCAGCAACATGATCCAATATTTCACTAACTTTACGAACCTCGGGCTTGTCAACTGGTTCATGAGTAACAATCGAAGAATCCATTCCGATCCGTTCCACGCGTCCACTTGCCAGAACTGATTCGTCACGCATGTTGTATAGCTGATATTTTAAAGAGGAGCTTCCTGCATTAATTACGAGTACTTTCATTTAAATCCGATCCCCATCCGTATCATATTTGAAGAAGCCGATTCCTGATTTGGCTCCGAGATGTCCAGCGCGCACCATTTTTTTCAGTACGATCGAAGGACGGTATTTCAGCTCGCCATACTCGCGGAACATTCTCTCAAGGGCTGCCAACACGGAATCAAGACCGAAACGATCACACATCTCGAAAGGTCCATGCTGGAAGGAATAGCCGATACGCATTGCGCTGTCAATATCCTCAGCCGACGCGACCCCTTCCTCGAGTACATGTAAGGCTTCGTTTATAAATAAGCAAATGAGTCGTGTAGTTACAAAACCAGGAGATTCAAATACCATAACTCCTTTTTTGTGAATAACCTCTTCCACAAAATGTTTCGTACGCAGAAATGTTTCCTCTGATGTCTTAAGGCCTCGAACAATTTCCACCAGATCAATTTTGAATACTGGATAAATAAAGTGCATGCCGATTACGCGGCTCGGCTGCTTCGTAAAGCTGGCTAGCTCAGTTAAGCTTAGAGTAGATGTATTGCTCGCTAAAATAACATTTGGACCGCAAATTTGATCAATCTTTTCAAATACAGCTTTTTTCAATTCCAAATCTTCAGTTATCGTTTCAATAACAAGCTCACAATCCGCTAACTTCTCGTAGCTTGTTGTCGCCTCTATTCTATTCATAATCAGCTTCTTCTCGGAATTCGTGAGCGCCCACTTCTCGATTTGTTTATCCAAGCTTACTTCAATCATTTGTTTACCATAATCTAGGCGATCATCCGAACGCTCGATAATGATAACATCCAATCCTTTGGAGGCCAGCATTTCCGCGATCCCTTGACCCATCGTGCCTACTCCTACAACTCCAACTGTTTTGATATGCAATGTATTAGCTCCTTTAGTGTGGGGAGAATTCTTCTTAAAACATAATAGAAGTTTTCTCTGCAAAGATAGTTCAATCTTATTATAACGAATTTCATCAAAAAAAGAAGGCGGACGACAACTCCGCCTTCAAATTGTAATATTGTAAACGCTTCATGCTGCTGTATTGGAAGAAAAGAGCTTTCTAAACTCGTCTCCGCTCAAAGTTTCCTCACGCAGAAGCGTCTGAAGAGACTTGATAAACACTTCTCTATTCGACTCAAGCAGACCTTTTGTTTGCAGCATCAGCTCATCCAAAATGGTTCGATTGATGCTTGCCCATCCATCTTTTGTCATCATCGAAGAATCAATAATGCCAAGATCAGTCAATCCCGATTCCACTAACGTTTTGACGATATTCATCGATTGTTCGAAGTCACCTCTTGATCCAGTGCTCCGATCACCATAGAACATTTCCTCAGCAGCTGCTCCGCCTAACGCAATCATAATTTGACCGTTAAGGAACTGTTTTGTGTACAAATATTGATCCTGCTGCGGATTGTGACGAACATAGCCTAACGCTTGACCGCGCGGAGACAAAGCAACCTGTGACACGCTGCCTGGACGCATTAGTTCTGCCATAATTGCATGTCCGAGCTCATGAAGCGCAATCCGTTCACGCTCTTCTTTTGATGCCTCACGATCCGTTTTTTCACCCATCATAACTTTATCAATAGCCATCGATAAATGCTGTTCAGCGATGGTTTCACTGCTCTCACGCATCGCATAAATCGCCGCTTCATTCATGACGCTCTCTAGCTGTGCACCGGAGAAACCAAAGGATTCACTCGCAATGCGTTCTAAGTTCACGCCTGAGCGGATAGGCTTATTTTTCGCATGGATGTTCAAAATATGCAATCTGCCCTTTTTATCAGGAAGTTCAACACCGATGTGCCTGTCAAAACGGCCTGGACGGAGCAATGCGCTATCGAGCATTTCCTTACGGTTAGTAGCCGCAATTAACAAAATGCGCGGTGATTCATTTGCATAAATACCGTCCATCTCGGTTAATAGCTGATTCAAGGTTTGATCGTATTCGCGCTGCTGACCGCCATCTCGTTTGCCGCCAATGACTTCAATCTCATCAATAAAAATAACAGCGCTGCTTTTTTTCGCTTTATTCGCTTTTGTACGCGCCTCTTTAAACAGGTCGCGAATACGCCCTGCGCCTACACCGACATACATTTCAACAAACTCACTGCCGGATGCAGCCAAATAAATCGAATCTGTATACTGAGCAGCTGCTTTAGCAAGCAGCGTCTTTCCTGTTCCTGGAGGGCCTGACAGCAAGATGCCTTTTAATGGCCGAATGCCAAGCTTAGCAATCTGTTCTTGATGAACGAGAAAATCAAGCGCCTCTACAAGCTCCTGCTTGGCACGCTCCTGACCTCCAATTTCCTCAAAGGTAAGTGGTGTCATTTTCTCTTCAGATCGCCGCTTCTGGCTAGACAACGCGGTCAGCTTGCCTCTGCCTCGTGCTGCATAAACTACGGCAAAGCCTAATACGCCCAGCAATACGATGGGAACAACATTTTGTCCAATATATATAAAAAAAGCAACAAGTACAGGAAGTAAGCCTATCGCAATTTCTTTGCCATATTTCATCATATTACCATGCCTCCAATTGGTTTGGCGTGCGTGGCAGGACGATATATTTCACCGCTTCATTATTTTTAATCGTAATATACACATTCGTATCATCCATTTCAGTCGTCACGGTGACATCTTTCATGGATTTTGCAGCTTCATTCATCGCATCTGGAATATGAGAATAGGTTTTGCGCTCCATCGCCTCTGCAACTTCAAACATGGAAGCATACCACAGATCTTCAAGCTGCTTATTCGATTTTTCTTCTATATTAAGCTCAAGCTTACGGTCGCCAACTACATCTTTTCCGTTAGCTGCAATAGTTTCATAGATGTCCCGGAGATTCGCATCCGGCGTTAATTCAAGAGAAATAGCTACTTTATTGCGATCCATAACTGGTTTTTCTGAAGAAACAATACCTTGAATTCCTTTTGTAACTTTCTCTAATGGAGCTGCTACAGCCACTTGATTATATACAGCCCAGCCTCCGAACAAAACGGAAGCGGAAATTGCAGCAGTAATCACGATTGGGAATCAATGAATGCACCGTCATCAAAACGGTAGAAATCATATCGGTAATGATCAGGCTTTTCACCGTCATTATAATAGATCTCCCACACCGTTTTGTCATCAAGCAGACCCGGCTGAATTCTCTTTATTTCTGCCAATGGCCTCTTGCTGATGAAATTATCTTTGAGTGACTTCTCAGAAATGCCTTCCGTCGCTTTCATGATAACTGGTTGTTGCTCCTCAGTCAGCCATACGTATACATGTTCATCTTGTTGATTAATGCCTTCAACGACCCAACTGTTTTTTTGCCATATATGATGATGTACCTTTTCTATCTCCATAAGATCAGCTGCTTTAGTCGCTTGTTCCTTCGCCGCATTAATTGCTGTCCACTCAGGCGACTGAACTTCACGGAAATAGATAAAAGAAACGGTTAGAAGCAGCAAGAGGAATGCTGTAATTAACAACAACCATCGCTTAAGTGTCATAAACGGCTTTCGTTTCCTTGCTGTTGCTCGCATTAAGCTTGCAGCAAGCGATCAAAGCTCGCTTGTGCCTCGTAACGAATTTTCTCCTCATCGAGCCAAGTGCATTCGCCGTTTTTCAATACTTGTCTTCCATCAATCCATACATGCCGCACATCGCGGCCTGAACCTGAGTAGACCAGATGTGATACGATATCCGTCTGAGGGTAGAAATGCGGCTGTTCAATATCAATTGCGATGAAATCTGCCTTCATGCCTGCTTTTAGACTACCAAGGCTCTTCTCTTGCCAAATAGATTTTGCCCCATTCACTGTACCAAGCTTCAATGCTTCCAAAGCAGGGATAGCAGTAGGATCTCCAGAAACACCTTTATGAAGCAAAGCTGCAAATCGAATTTCCTCAAATAAATCAAGATTGTTGTTGCTTGCCACACTATCTGTTCCAAGCGATACCGTAACACCTGCGCGAATCAAATCAGGAACGCGTGCAATGCCGCTAGCAAGCTTAAGATTACTTACAGGATTATGTGAAACCGCAACTCCTTTAGCAGCAAGCAGCTCGATCTCAGCATCATTCAGATGTACGGCATGCGCTACAAGAGCAGGACGTGAGAAGAAGCCTAAACGATCCAAATGTTCGACCGGACGAAGTCCATAATCACGCACGTTTTGCTCAACTTCAGCTATCGTTTCCGACATATGCGTGTGCAAAGGCAAATCAAAATCATGAGCTGCTTGTACAAAACGTTCAATATACGCTGGTGGACATGTATAAGGCGCGTGTGGAGAAATCATTGTAGTTATGCGTCCATCGGCTTTCCCGTTCCAATCACGAGCAAAAGCAATTGCTTCAGCAAGCTTTGCTTCTTGTACATCGGGAGGGCATAGTCCGATAACTCCTCTGGTCAAAACACCTCGGATACCGCTTTGCTCAACCATTTGAGCAACTTGATCCATACGATCATACATATCAACAAAAGCTGTTGTACCTGATTTCAGCATTTCAACGATCGCTAGAGCACTTCCTGCACGTGTATCTTGATCAACATATTTGCCTTCCATTGGCCACATTTTCTGTTCCAGCCAAACCTGCAAATTTTGATCATCTGAATATCCGCGAAGCAAGCTCATCGCTGCATGTCCGTGAGTATTAATAAGTCCTGGCATAAAAGCCAGCTTGCTGCCGTCTATTTTTTGCATCGTGTCAGAAAGCTGCTCAGGAACAGCCGTACCTATATAACTAATCCGATCATCGGATACAACCATATGTCCTCTAAATGATGGATTTTCGTCATCCATCGTTATAAACAAACCATTTTCAATCCAAATCTGACTCATCCTGCGTCTCTCCCTCTTTGGCTAAATAATAAGCTAAGCTAAGCAATTCCCTTGTGAAATCAGCATTATGTATTCGCATTTCATCCGGTACTCGTAGAATAGCAGGGGCAAAATTCAATATTCCTTCTATGCCTGCTTCGACAAATTGATTAGCTACATTTTGTGCTTCAAATGCTGGAACGGTAATGATGCCGATTCGAATATTTTGCTCTGCAACCGTTGCAGCAAGCTCACTCATCGGCATTACAATCAAATTATTAATGCTCGTTCCGATTTTGCTCGGATGTACATCGAACACGGCCGTAATCTGCATATTATCCTTGGAATATTTATTGTAATTGCATAAGGCATGACCTAGATTGCCCGCTCCAACCAACGCAACCTTTATCGTCTGATCAACCTTCAAAATTTGACGTATCTTCTCAATTAAATATACAACATCGTAGCCTACGC
>NZ_JBFRDK010000083.1:0-27076 GCF_052113545.1 Paenibacillus sp. TAF43_2 | reverse complement strand
GGCTTAAACTGATCTGTCAAAACACTATAAAGATCATGCAAATATAAAGGCTTATTGACCAGTATTCTAAAAAGGTTGTTGCAGTTTATCAAAATTTTTGGATTTAAAACTAGATTGAATCTAATATAACGTCCGAAATGTCATATGCAAGAAAAAAAAAGAATCACCTCAAAATGTTGATCTTCAATAATAAAGATCAACATTTTGTTATAAGAGGTCGGGGAACATAAGTTCAGAAACGGTTATCGATACACATTCTTGTCATCCGATGTCATAGGACAACAACATAAATATATTGGAAACCGCCTAAACAGCGGTTTTTTTGTTGTAAGGATATATGTACTTGTCCAAGCCTGAAGACAAGTACATATATACTTAGCCGAGATTGAAAAGAACACATACTCATAACCGATTAATCTTGAGATTAGGAACTATCATTAAGCTAATGAGCAGTTTAACGTCACTGAAACAGCGACAGTCTAATCCTTTATTCTCTACCGACAACAGGCCGACATACGCGCTTTTTTCCCTCCTTCTAATTTCCTAAGTGTCATTTGTTCCCCTTTTGCAGAAATTTCAGTTTGAGGTTCACCAGTGCAATGCCTGCAATAATTAGAAAGAGTCCCGCCACCAGTTTGGAAGTGATCGTTTCACCTAAGAAAAGGACACTGGTCACGATCGCTATGAGAGGGACTAGAAAATTAAACGAACCGACTTTGCCAGCTTCACCCGATCCGACAAGCAGAAAGAATACGAGCCAGGTCAAGGCTATTCAGAAAATCGAAATAATCGACAAAGACGAAAGGAATGACAGATTCCAAACGATATCCATTCAGCTTTCTACGGGGAATGATAGCTCAATAAGCACGAAGAGAAGGCAGCTGGTGAAGTGGAGGAAAAAACCGTTAAATGAGGGTAGGGCGATGATTGAGAACAAAAAGTCTGTAGTTTGCAATAATGTGAGTTCTTATGCAGATGCTCTGACACGCGACAAGAAATATGAGGTGATTGCAGAAAACGAAGGAAAACAACAGTTAAAAGTCATTGGTGATAATAACTGAGCAAGGTAGTTTAAAAAGAATCTTTTCGTCACTGATGAAAGTTATTACCCATAATGGCTAATTAAAAAAATTCCATTTCATTAGTCATTGGAAAGTATTTTTTCAATTCAAATCGTTCCAGCGATCCTACAACTGAAACAATTGGTTTCTAACTTTCAATAACAAAACATCCATTGAAGTACAAATCAATAACTTATTCCAATAAATATAATAAGTTTAAAAATTCTGAGTCCTGGTTGGGTATGGATTCAGAGGAAGTGACAAAGTAACAATGCTGAAAATACAAGATAGATTGTGACACTTGCGATTGTCAGAGGACAACAAATATATGTATTGGAAAACGCCTAATCAGCGGTTTTTTGTTGTAAGGATATATGTACTTGTCCAAGCCTGAAGACAGGAACTAGGAGTTGACCGTATGATAGTGGTTAACATTGACGTCATGCTTGCAAAGCGGAAAATGAGCGTTACTGAGTTATACGAGAAAGTCTGCATTACAATGGCGAACCTGTCGATACTTAAAAACGGAAAAGCGAAAGCCATTCGAATCTCAACACTCGAAGCGATCTGCAAAGCACTCGCTTGCCAGCCTGGAGATATTCTCGAGTATGGGCAGGATTGAATAAAATAAAAAAAACCGCCGTAGGATAAGATTCATTCATTACTAAAGGGAGCGTTCAAAAAGTAAATTCTTGAGATAGTTGGCAATGATGAAGAATTAATTGAAGTAAAGAAATAAAAGTTCCATTTTGCTAACGGGAGACTTTAGTTGAATACAACAGGGAGCAGATTGCCATCGGGCAGCTGCTCCTTTTTTCATTAAGCTAAAGTGTAGGTTAGTGTAGTTAATATTCCCAAAATTCCCTCATTGTGAGTATTTTTCATAGAGTACCGAATTCCATCAAGCATATTTGATGAGATTTTATTTATTAAAATGATGAAAAAGTAAACAAATGTATATGAAAGTAAGAACTTATCTGTTTTCCTATGGCTAACACGTCTCATACTATTAACTGTGAGGAGGCCTCTTGGTAAGGAATGGGTGCCCGGGAATAGCGAGTACTCAAGTTAGCAGTACGAAAAACCGAATATATCATTTCATACGAGGAAATGAGGATGAGGAAATGCAGTCAAGCCGAAGGAATCAACAAAGATGTTCGTTATTGTTAACGTTGGTCTTATTTTTTTCTATCATATTTTCTGTTCATCCATCGATAACGTACGCAGACGGAACATCAAAGGCAGAAGAAATCACGCAACAAGCACCGGATAACTCAGTACCGGAAACAGTGCCTGATTCGGAAGTAGTTTCGGATCCTGAAGCTGTCCCAGATGCCAACCTCGAAGAGCCATTCGCTGTGCAGCAGCCAGGTATGGATGGAGCACCAACGGCTTTAGCTAGCGTCCGGGAGAACTATGCTTTGAAGAAGGATGTGAAAGTATCCGGCAATGAAGTTCCGGACGGACTTTTTCCTAAATATGCGGTCGATGGAGACTCTTCAACGCGCTGGT
Organism: Paenibacillus sp. TAF43_2; assembly: GCF_052113545.1. Lineage (NCBI taxonomy): Bacteria > Bacillati > Bacillota > Bacilli > Caryophanales > Paenibacillaceae > Paenibacillus > Paenibacillus sp. TAF43_2. The sequence continues at coordinate 24,503 of NZ_JBFRDK010000083.1, read as the reverse complement.
CTTCCGATAAATACGACGATCAATGGTTTGAAGTAGATTTAGGCGAAAAGAAGGAGATCGGTCAAGTTATCATTCGTTGGCAGACGCCAGCTACATCCTACCGCGTGCTGACATCGGTCTATGGTGATAATTGGGAGAACATTACACTTGAGAATAATGACATTATTAATTGCCAAGGTGGAACGGAAGTCCTGAATTTCACGTCAAGAGAAGCAAGATACGTCAAGTTTGTAGGGGTTGAGCGGAAACCGGCTGATGGCATTCTGTATGGGTATTCATTTTATGAGTTCGAGGTATACAGCGAAGATCCACTAGCGAAAATCATCAAAGGGATTCATGGCATTGAACCGATCAGTCAAGGACAGACCGAGTTCCCATTCCCGGCTGTACCAGAAGGTTATCAAATCTCCATCTACGGATCGGATGCGCTGCCTGTCATTGACAAGGAAGGCGTCATTCATCCCCCATTGGTGGATAAAAAGGTTCATGTGATGCTGCAAGTACAAAGCCTGGAGGACCAAGCGCAGAAAGCGATAACACCGTCTTTCGAAGTTACGGTCACAGGATTAAATCAACAGATCAAAGGGCTGAATGAGGAACCGAAAGTCATTCCGTCCCTGCAAGAATGGATTGGGAAAACAGATCAATATACATTATCGTCTGCAGCAAAGATTGTCTATAATGACCCGTCGTTAGCCAAATCAGCAGCGATCGTCCAAGAAGATATGAAAACGATTACGGGACTGGAATTGACTATTATCAAAGGGACACCATCCATCGGAGATCTGTACTTGTCCTTAAATCCGACGGAAAAGTTCTTAGGTCAAGAAGGTTACATACTCGATATCGGTGATTATGTAGCCATTACGGCGCCGACGGTAAAGGGTGTCTTCAGCGGAACGCGTTCCGTGCTGCAAATTCTGAAGCAGGATGAGGGTCATGACCAGATTCCGAAGGGGCAGTCCCGCGACTATCCGAAATACGAGACACGCGGATTTATGATCGACGTGGCTCGCAAATTCTATACGATTGATTTCTTGCGGGATTACGTGAAGATGATGGCTTGGTATAAGATGACGGATTTGCAAATCCATTTGAATGATGATATTGGCAATCGCGGTGCGTTTCGGTTAGAAAGCGAGAGGTATCCGAATTTAGCAAGTATAGATGGCTTTTATACGAAAGAAGAGTTCCGAGATTTGCAGCGGTTAGGCCAAGATTATGGTATTAATATTATCCCTGAAATCGATACGCCGGGGCATTCGCGTGCTTTTACGACATTAGATCCTTCTCTGGGGAATGATTCGCATCTCGACGTCTCAAAACCCGAGACCGTCGAGTTTGTCAAGAATTTGTGGAGTGAATATCTTGATGGCTGGAGAGGCGGAGACCCTACATTTCTCGGTCCTGATGTTCAAATTGGAACCGATGAATACAAAGGAAACACGGAAGATTTCAGAAAATATATGGACACCATGATCAAATTCATCAATAGCAAAGGGAAACATCCTTTGTTGTGGAGCGGATTGCAAGAGTACGCCGGTAAGACACCGATCAGCAATGAAGCGACCATGGCGATCTGGCATTTGCCGTATGGCGGACCGCAGCAAGCAATCGATCTTGGTTATAACATCATTAACATCAATAATAGCTATTTATATCTCGTACCCCGACTATATGCCGATTATTTAAATACGTCACTCTTATATCAGGAATGGGAGCCTGTAAAATGGTACGGTGCGACRCTGCCTTTCGGCCATCCGCAATTAAAAGGCGGCATGTTCGCACTTTGGAACGATATTTCGTATGAAGCGGGGCTATCGATGGATGACACTCATGTCCGCTTGGTCCCTGCCATGCAGGTCCTTTCCGAGAAAATGTGGCACGGCGCGAGCAGCGATGTAGACTACGACACCTTTGTGAAGACGGCCGCGAAGATGGGCGATGCGCCGAATACCCACCTTTCCTATGATGTGAAAGTCAAAAATACGGAAGGAAGCGTCCTTGATTATTCGTTCGAAAACAATTTCATTGACGCATCCGGTAACGGATACAATGCAAGAGGCAATAACGTTGATTTTGTCAAAGGAAAATATGGGCAAGGCGTCCACTTCAACGGCGGTACTAGTTATTTGGAGACACCGCTCAACAGCTTAAACTTTGGTTGGACCGTCTCCATGTGGATTAACCCGGATGCGGACAATCCGGACGATGCCGTATTAATGGAATCGCCTGCAGGAACGGTAAAATTAAAGCAACACGGCACCAAGGGTAAATTAGGATTCTCTAAAGAAGGATATGATAGCGCATTCAATTACAAAGTGCCGGCAGGCCAATGGACGCATCTTCTCCTCATGGGGGACAGTAATGGCGTCTCGCTCTATGTGAACGGGAATGAATACGTCGAGAAGCTGGCGCAGCCAGTGCAGCGCATTCAGACGCTTGTCCTGCCTGTGGCGAAAGTCGGAGGCACAACCAACGCGTTCAAAGGAACGATCGATAATCTACAAGTCTATAATCGATTCATTCCGCTGCTCGATGTGAACAACTATGCGCTGCATCAGGGAACCGATGCCTCGGGATTAGAGGCGGCATGGGTACCTTCAAGCCAAGCCGTCGATGGCAATATGATCACGCGCTGGGCGAGTACGTACAAAGACGATTCGTGGTTCACCGTTGACTTGGACAAAACGCAAAATATTAGCAAGGTCGTCATCGGATGGGAGACGGCCGCGAAAAGGTTTAAGATTCTATATTCCACTGATAACGTAACATGGAAAAACGTGATGGCAGACGATCGAATTCTTACGGCCAGCGATAAACGAGAGACGAGTACGGTGGAATTCGCTCCGAAGCAGGCCAGATACGTGAAATTCCAAGGAATTGAGCGAATGCCGGTCTATGGCGAATACTACGGATATTCCATCTATGAGTTCGAAGTCTACGGCGAAGATCTAATGGAACCCTACAAAGAATTAATTGATGTAGCCGAGAAATTGATCAATTTGAACAAAGGGAACGAGGAGCTTCGCAAACAATTGATGTTCCTGTTGGATCGATACCCGTATCATTTTGAGACAGTAGTGGATACGCTGCGCGATCTGAACGCGAGGTTGAAGGATTCTATCGATAAACCGGAACCGAAACCTCCAATCGACACTGATAATCCTAGACCTGGCGTGAAGGAAGGCGAAGCGACGATCAAAGCCGGCGAAGCGGGAACGGTCAGCTTAGGCAARCAGATCACAGTCTCTGTTCCGGTAGGCGCAGCGAAAGAAACGATGATGCTGCATCTGAAGAAAATCGACAATTCCGCTGACTTGCTGAAGCAGCAGCCGAATGCAATAAGCCCAGTGTTCGAATTGTCAAAGGATGTGAAGGGCGGCTTCGATAAGCTGATTCAGATCAGCTTGACGTTCGATGACAGTAAGCTTGGCAAAGATCAACAAGCATCTGTGTTCCAATACGATAAAGCAACAGCGCGTTGGGTGGAACTCAAAGGCACGGTAACGGGCAGTACGATTCAAGCGGATACGCATAATGTCGGTATATTCGCCGTCTTTGCCGTCAATCGTAAGTCGACCGAGCCGAAGCCGGCCTTCAAAGACATCGCAGGCCACTGGGCTGCCAAGGATATTCAAGCAGCCGTGCAGCGAGGAATGACGAACGGATATCCGGACGGAACATTCAGACCGGATCAGTCCGTGACACGCGCGGAGTTCACGGTATGGCTCGTGAAGGCGATGCAGCTAAGCGGCGAAAGCCGTTCGAAGGCGTTCGTAGATCAAGCCTCGATCCCGATATGGGCGAGTGAGGCCGTGGCGCAAGCTGTAGAGCTCGGACTCATTCAAGGCTATGCAGATCAACGGTTCATGCCGAATCAGCCGATCAGTCGCGCAGAGATGGTGACGATGGTCGCGAGAGCATTGAAGCTGTCTAACGACGCAAGCGCTAGAACGAGCTTCGCGGATGACAAGCAAATCCCGGCATGGGCGATCGGAGCCATTGATGCAGCTGTGCAGCAAGGCTGGATTCAAGGGCGCGGCAGCAATCAATTTGCGCCGAATGCATCGACAACACGCGCCGAATCGATCACTGTCTTATTGAAAGCATTTCCAAAGGCATGAATAAAGAAGACGCTCATCAACACCAAGAGATGTTGAGCGTCTTTCTCATTCATTAAAGCGGGCTAAGCGCGACTTATGGCGTCTCCTTCAAATGCTCGATCATATCAAGCCAAGTGTATTATTTCTCACACATTCTAAATACTTCATATTAAACTCTATATGTCGGACGACAAGAACATATATGCAACGGTAGTCACCTAAACAGTGGCTTTTTTATTTTTTGTATAGAAGTTCTTGTCGTGAGCTCAAGTCAAGAACTTCTATACAAAGCCGTATACCTCATTAAAAATAGTGGAATTAATTGACAGAGCAAGTTGAGTGTKATAGCATTGCTTTAACTTAAAACGAAAAGGCTATGATGAGAAATAGTAGCTATTAGGGATCTCACAGAGAGAAGATGGTTGGTGCGAATCTTCATTGATCTAATAGTGAAGCAGTCTCGGAGCTGTGAACCGAACAGAGGAATCTTAGTAGGCTTCAACGGAGTTCCACCGTTATTCAGGAAACAATATCGGAGATATCCCGTATTGATAGAGTGCAGAGAAATCTGAAATTAGGTGGTAACACGGACATAATAGTTCGCCCTAAGTTGACAAGAAATATGTCAGCTTAGGGCTTTTTTGTTTTATTTCTTCTCGTTCGAATATTTGCAAAATAATTTTCCGAGCATAATTAATAATTGARATGGAGGTATTGAGCATGGTGAAAATGACACCAGATGAGTTAAGAAAATCATATATTGATTTTATGAAAGGAATAGGGGCTAGCCAAGTGCCCTCTTCTAGCTTGTTACCAGAAAATGATCCCTCAACGTTGTTTACAGGAAGTGGAATGCAACCTATGGTTCCATATTTATTGGGGGAAAAGCATCCGATAGGTAATGAGATTGCTAATATTCAGAAGTGTTTAAGGACAGTGGATATTGATGAAGTAGGAGATACGTCGCATCTGACATTTTTTGAAATGATAGGTCGATGGGAGTTTAAAGCAAATGAAAATAACTATAAGAAAAAGCAAATTGATGCCATTTGGAATTGGCATATTATCGAATTAGGAATTGATCCTGGCAGGCTGTATATCAGTGCTTTTATAGGAAGTGATGATTTGAATATACAGAGAGATACGGAAGCCATTCAAATCTGGTCAGAAAAATTTAAATCAGTTGGCATAGAACCTATCATTGAAGATGATCCCTATCAATATGGGGCATCTAGAGGTGGTAAAATATTCTTATACGATGAAAAAGAAAATTGGTGGAGTCGAACCGGAAATCCATTGGATATGCCTGTTGGTGAACCGGGTGGGCCTGATAGTGAAATGTTCTATGATCTTGAACCAGACGGTGATTCACTGGATCATCCTGCTTCTGTAAGCGAGAGGTTTTTAGAAATTGGGAACAACGTATTTATGTGTTACAAAAAAGAAGACACAGGATTTGTAAAAATGCAAAATCCCAATATTGATTATGGAGGCGGATTAGAAAGGGTTGCAACAGCCCTTAATGGTGACAAGGATATTTATAATACGGCTTTCTTCCTTAATCCCAAGAAAAAATTAATGGAGTTAAGTGGTAAACAATATACTGACGATTTAAAGTCGTTTAGAATCATACTTGATCATGTGAGAGCGGCTACTTTTCTAATTAATGATGGTGCTGAGCCAGCAAATAGTGATGCAGGGTATATAACAAGAAGGTTATTAAGAAGGGCGATTCGTGCAGGTAAAAAAATAGGTATACAAGGAAATTTTGTGGGTGAGTTGTCTGAAGTTTATATAGATGAAGCAACAGCTTATGAAGATTTGATCGGTAATAAAAAGAAAATTATCGAAATAGTAAATAAGGAAGAAAATCTTTTCAATAGAACTTTACAGCAAGGAGAATTTGAAATACAAAAACATCTTAAGAATAAGGGTAAAGTTACAGGTGCAGATGCCTTTTATTTTTACGAAACATATGGGTTTCCCTTGGAGTTGACGGAAGAGTTTCTAACTGAAAGTGGATATAGCATGGAGGACAAGGTGTCTTATATAGAGGCGGCAAAGAAACATGCTGAAAAGAGCAGAACTGCTTCTGCGGGTAAATTTAAAGGTGGATTAGCTGAACATTCAACAGAAACAACAGCGCTGCACACGGTATCTCATTTATTACTTGCTGGCTTAAGGGAAGTTTTAGGTGATCATGTTCATCAGCAAGGAAGTAATATTACTTCAGAACGATTACGGTTTGACTTCAACCATGATGAAAAACTTACGCCAGAGCAAATAGCTGAGGTGGAAAAGTATGTGAATGATGCGATTTCATCAAAAGCAGTTACCTATATTTCAGAGCTGCCTAAGATTGAAGCAAAAGAAAGTAATGTTGAAGGGAATTTTTGGGATAAATATCCGGATATCGTTAAGGTGTATACAATCAAAGATAATGAAGGGAAAGTTTGGAGTCGAGAAGTATGTGGAGGACCTCATGTAGAAGATACAACAAACTTAGGAAAGTTCAGTATTAAAAAAGAACAATCTTCTGCTGCTGGAGTTAGAAGGATTAAAGGAGTAATTAATAAATATTTCCAGAACGCGGAACAATAGCTGATGTTTTAGGATTGCCATTTGTAACAACGTTATGAGTTGCCGGGAATCCATGATGAATGATAAATCCGGCAATCGAAGTGGCTTGACATCGCTTGGCCTTTCCGTTGGCGATACCGGAGCACAGTATTCAAAGAAAAAGCAATTCGGATTAAATCCGAATTGTTTTTTTTCTGCAAGAAAGGGGAACTTATAAAAAAACAAAACGAAAATCGAGCTATAAGCGAAAATTCAGTATTACTAGGCATTAAAACGATTTATATACATATGTACAAAATACGAGTTTTGTGAAGAAGTATTAAGGGAATTAATATTACTGACTGATCTACTGACTGATCTATCTTTAAATTGCTGTTACTTCACTTTCTCACGTCTTCATTTTATGTACTTCATAATAATGCTAAAATTCATTCAGCTCCAGATCAAATGATTTGCGCTTTATAATTGAAACTAATAAAATCTAAGTTCAATTTCCATTAGTAATGCTTAAATTCTGCTGTCGTAATTATCCTTAGAGTTAATTTTAGAGTTAATCCTTAAAGTTTATTGTCATACACTAAGTAGTTTAGTTATTCAGTTTTAAAATAATAAGTTACATCTACAACATCTTCTATTCTCGTAATACACACCATTCTTCTGCTGTGAAAAATAAGAAGCTTGCTTAATAAAGCGGCAGCCGGTTATTATGAGTCGGCTACCGCTTTATTTATTGTGCTATAGTTCCCCGTTTAGGATTCCTGTAGAGCGTTAATTTTGCGCTTTGCATTGAAACGTGCGACTCCAGTACGATGGGGTAGTCACCGGTCATAGCCCTATAGCCATCTTAAGGAGGTCGCTCTATCTTGAATTGTAAAGCTTAAGCCAAACAAAATCAGTCAGTGTTTTCGTCGGAAATTCCCCCGTATTCATATCGTTTGACTTTGCATCCAACTTTGGACTTCATACTGCAACGTCTTGTTGCTGTCGGCGACGAACCGACGCTTCGGGACGTCCGACCCCTCCGGTCCTGCTTCCCTTAGACCAGTATGCTCTGAGATGTGAAAAGAAAATCCCGTATTTCTCGGCAGGAAAAGCCGCCTTCGGTAGTAGCGAGGTCCGGACTTCTCCAGTTCCTCCCCCGCGTATACTCTCGCCGTTGCCGAGGTATCGTCTGGTACAACAACTTCCAGCTCCACTTCGACCTCTTCGGACAATTCCGGCACGATCCTGATTGTTGTCGATGCGGTCAGCGCATGTCCGCTGTACGCGATCTCACATTCCCCCGTCTTGACTGCCCGGATCAAGCCTGTCGCATCGACCACCGCTGCGCCTTCGGGCGTTACGCGGAAGCTTGCGTCCAGGTCGACCGAGACTAAACCGCTTTCATATGTGACAAGCGGGTATACCCATGCCTCGGCTCCCTCGATCCCGGCAACAGGATCACCGATTAACTCGGCTGAGACTGGCGATCCTTTGTCTCCGAAGAAGAAGACAAGTGGCGCGTACGCCCTCTGCTCCCAAGCTGCCTCATTATGCTCTGCCATCGGTTCGTAGCAGAACACGAGGTCGTCTCCAGACCGGTAGCCTAGCTTCACGAAATGCTCTGCCATGTGCCTGACGTGATCGACACGCACAGTCATGCCTTCCAAGCCGCCAGCATCTATCCATAATTGAAACGGTCCTTTCCCATCGAAAGTCTGAACGATGGGCAGATGCGTCATCGTCTCCTCATTGTATTGGGCAAAATAAGGCGAAACCATGGCCAACTTGCCAAAAACGTCGGAACGGCGGAACCCGATATGGTAAGTCGCGAGCCCGCCTCTGGACGAACCCATCAGTGCGGTATGGCGGCTCTCATGCTTCGTCCGGTAAGTACGGTCGATGTAGGGTTTAACTTCCTCCGTCAGGAAACGTTCATAGAACTCTCCCCGGCAAGGGTAGTCGAGCTCCTCCGCGAACGAGCCTTGATGCGCGAACTCGCTGTTTCGCTCCAGCCCCATATTCGAAACCGCCACGACGATCAATTTTTCGATGCGTCCTTCCGCAATCAGACGGTCGCATACGCGGTGCAGGTTCCATGACTGCCCGTTAAATGCTTCATGGAATACGTTCTGCCCGTCATGGACGTAAAGTACCGGATACGTCCTGTCCGCTTCCTGCCCGTAGCCGGGCGGCAAATAAACGAAAATGTCCCTTTCGTTGCGCATAATTTCCGATCGGAAATTCGCGATGGTTTCCACTCGCGAAGGCTGCGTCATTCAAATCTCCTCCTCTCTTCCCCTAACTGGCCTTAAGTCTATCCAATTATGAACCGTGTAAACGACTCTCTTGTCCTCGTCCGTGACAAGCCTTCTGTAAGGCATCCGCCCGAAATCCCGATCGACCTCTTCCTTATCGTAGCCCCGGGTGATGAGAAAATCGAACGTTAATCCTCTAGGCAAACTGACCGTTCCGCCATACAATCCTTTGCCAAGCTTCGGAACGCCGAACGTCGCATAAATCTCGGCATCTTCCGGCGTTGTATCCGGCACGCGAATTTCAAGCTCGACGACGACGGTCTCAGATAGCCGTTTCACGACAGTATACATTCTGGCCGCTTCTTGGCCACCATAGCGGCAGACGATCGTCGCAGTGCCGGGTTTCCGTGGAAGCAGCCTTCCGTCTGGCGAAATCCCGAGGACATCCGGATTATCCGTCTGGTAATCGGCTCTGAGCAAACTGAAGCGTATGCCGTTGTGAAGAGCGGCAACCGCATTAACGACCACAACAGGCCCGTTGACACCGACGATACCGTCCCCTTCAAGCGCGAGAACCGACACATCGGCGGCTTCGCCAAAGAAGTGCAGCAGCGGCATGTGCGCCCGGCGGCTCCAGTCCCATTCGGAATGCGCGGCTTCCATGTCCAGATAATAATAAAGCTCCTCACCTTGCTTCCAGCCAGCTTGCTGCATATTCTCCGCGACGCTCCGCACGTGGGATGGCATGAAGAACCCCTCAGCCCCACCTATGTCCATCCATATTTTCTGCCCATCGTTATAAGGATACAGCCGATACTGCGGCGTTTCTTCCAGCGTGCCGGGATCTACCTGGACGAAAAAAGGCGACAGGATGCCCAGCATGCCGAATACGTCCGGACGGCGGAGCCCGATGTTGTACGTTGCAATGCCGGCCGCCGAGGAGCCCATTAACGCCGTATGTTCCGCATCCGGCAGTGTCCTGAATCCGCGATCTACGATTGGCTTCAGCTCTTCGATTAAAAAATGCTCGTAAAGCTCGCCGACGCAGCGAATAGGATACGCGCACAGGTCGTGGAAATATTCACTGGTTCCGTCCTCGTACTTATGTTCGACCGCTACGATAATAATTGGCCGAATCAGCCCTTCCGCCAATAGTCGGTCCGCTACGCGGTGCATACCCCAGGACTCTCCGGATGGCTTGCTCGGCTCGAATACGTGCTGGCCTACGTGCATGTACAACACGGGATACCTTACGGACGGATCATCGTCATAGCCCGCAGGCAAATAAATGTAGATGTCTCTTTCGTTCCCCAGCCGGGATGCGTGCACCCCGGGTAATACGATCAGCTTCGATTGAGCCGAATTTTCCATATTGCATAGCCCCTCCTGAGAACTTCATTCTTCAAGTTTTAACTTAACCGGTTAAGTGGCTTCAGTATAGGGCGTTTCCCGAGGCTTGTCAACGGCAAGTTTGACATCCTTCCAAGTTCGGACTTATGATTATCTAAACTTTTGATTCTAACGAGGCGGTTACTGATACGATGAAAAAAACGACACTTCGCGACGTAGCCAAAGAAGCCGGCGTCTCCGTCGCCACGGTAAGCTATGTCCTTAATTACGTGAGCACCCAGACGATTCCAGAAGAGACGCGGCAGCGGGTCTTTACGGCAGCGAGCAAGCTTCATTACGTTCAAAATTTGACGGCGAAGTCGCTCTCACTCGGTAAAACCAACGTCCTCGGCGTGCTGTTCGTCAGCACCGGAGACGCCCGCATTCCAAAGCTGGTCAGCTACGGAGCTTTCCTTGACGGATTAGAGCGCCGATGCCGGGAGAAGAGCTATCATCTCCTTGTATCCCAAATTGATCCGGCCAAACCCAATTTCGAGATCATTGCCGAGCGCAAGCTGGATGGCGTCTTTCTGATTGACGCTATGGCCCAATCCTTCCATGCGATATCGAGGAATCTGCAATACGGCTCGCCGCTGGTTATCGTGGACAGCTTGATCGACGATTCCTTGTTCCGGCAAGTCAATCCTGATTTCCAACGATTGTTCAGTGATTTGAACTCGTCATTGCCGGCCGGACAGCCTTATGCACTCATTCACGAACACATGTCGAACGAGCGGTATCACGAAATCATTCGATCCGCTTCGGGATTGGACGAATCGCTCGTATTTGCGGCCACCAGCGACGAAGAGTCGCTCAAGCAATTTATACAGCAGCACGAGAACAAGCCTCTCGTCGTCTTCAACGAATTTTTGGCCTTGCAGGTACTGAAGTACCTGAGCCCGGAGAACCTTGTCGTCGTCTGCACCTCGGAATGCCCGGAACTCCTTCCCGAGCAGGTCACAAAGTTTGTTTTCACTCGTTCCAAGTCCGAGGTCGCTTTCGGCTTAATGAGCGCGCTACTGCACACTCCTTTCGGCGCTTCCGAGGATCAGTACATCTCTCTGGACAAGAAGGATTAAACAGCTGGGGCTCGTCATGAACCTATGAGACATGGGGGATGAGCAGATCCATAGAACGAGTAGCTCGCTGTATCTTTAAGACGGATTTCGCTATCCATGCGCATTTCCTCGCGGAAGAACAGTTTGACATCGAACCCCATGATTACGTCCAGTGGTTCAATTTCCATAAAATCCACGGAACACTAGATTATTTTATTAAATGACATGGTTATCTTTAATACGTTTGCAGATGATGAATTCTAATATGTTGTAACATGGAGTTAATCCACTAGTTGAACATATACTTTTTTCAATTAGTCTTATAATTGAAAAATAGAGTTGCACCTAATCAATTTTCAGGAATTCTAAAGGTTAATTAAATAATCTAAAAGAAATGCTCGCCTATGAATTAGGCGAGCATTTCTTACTTTAAAAAAAGCTTAGGTGTTGTTGTCCTTGTCGGGGCGCACACAAGTCATTTTCAAAAATGGGGAACATACGTGGATCATATTATGACAATGATAAGTCATTTTGGCAACATCGTACTATTCTTAGCCTTCTGTTTGGGGCCTTTTGGGATTTCAGTTCCAAATGAGGTGACAATTATTGACGCTGGGATTATGACATCTCATGGATTGTTGCACACCTTTTACACCTTTGCTTCTATTCTATTAATTGGAACTTTGATACTCGGCTTGTTGAATGATCGTACCGTTTCAGGTTAAAGTAAGAAAAAACGCCAAGCCGGATTCAGGGCTTAGCGTATATTTTCGTTAATTACGCGGTAATTAGTCGGCTCATATTCTTGTCATCTGACAATATTAAAGTTCGTGATGTGTCACATTCGTAAATCGTGATAATTACAAACAAAAGGAGCCTCACTGGCTCCTTTTGTTCTTTGAATATTAAAAAATCCCCTTTTGGGGATTATCATAATCTTTTTCGGTCTTCAATACCTTGATATAAACGTTTAATACTGTAGCAAGATTAATTGTTGTGCTCTCGAACCTTTCAACTATTTATTCTTCTGCTTTGTAACTTGCTTACCGCCGATGATAAGCATGATAATACCAATTATTGCTAGAATGATCCGAACTAAGAATGGACGCAATGAAAACACAGTTTCACCTTGCCATTGCAATCCGAACAACGTTTCATTCAGCCCCACAATCGCCAATAATGGCTTAAAAAACAAACTCAGCGCTAATAATACTATCCCCCAAATCATTTTGCTATTCATTGATTCAAAACCTCTTTTCCAATTAAGATAAATGAAGATTAGTTCACAATAAAACGATCTATCATTGGCTTTCTAGAATTTTATCCCACATTGTAAATTTTTATCAATCTTTGATTGATAATATCCACACAGGTTCATAATTCTCTGTAATAAAAAAGTGTCCACCATCTACCATATGAAAAGTGGCTGCTCCACCTGCATAATATCTCCACTCGCACATGTCATACATTATAGCACTGAGGTCGTTGCAACCAGAATTTGCTTTAGGATCTTCTCACCCCAAGCGTATTACTCATTGTGACTCTAACCATCAAACCTAAGTTAAATCAAGTCTTTTATGCGAATTTATGCATATGAAGACAACATACTATTTTGTACATATGTATGTATATCGATTTTTTCTATGGCTTTTGTCACAAACGTCGATATTTAAACAACAATTTCAAAATTACGTTTTAGATTTCTCTTCGACCTATCACCCTAGGACCTTGCTTAATCTTTTAATACGTAACCATTAAGTTTCAATGATTTATTATTCTTCGTTCGATTTATTTCTCATTGCTTCTTGCATTTTTTTAGAGTCAGCCCAAATCTTAGGTGGCGTAAAGTAATCATCGTATTCTTTTAAAGCTTCAGGAGATTGTTTCATTCTCCACTCCCACAAATAAGTTAAATATGTTTCACCAATACCCATTCTCCATCCAATGCTAAATGGATGAATGTCTGGAAACGTAATCCATTGAGGAAGAAAGAACTCTGGCTCATAGTTCTCCATATTATTTCTGATGTTCATCAACAAATTGCCTAACATGTTTTTTCCTTGCCCGTCACCGCCATCTCCCCAATATGAATCATTGGTTGTATGTTCAACAATGGCACAATCACCAGTTGATAAGAGAATTGACTTAACATTTGGATGTTGTTCTATTTTAGCGACGATAGCTTCCCGCATAATGTTAACTTTACACTCTTCCCAATCTTTACGGAGTGGTTTATTTTTATCTCGGCCTAATCGGGCGGCATTCATTGGTGTACTGGCAAAACGTATTTCATCTTCATGAACGGTACCTACAAACTTTTGAGCTTGAAAATAGTGTTCCGTTGTTGGCCATTCTTTGTTTTGTAACGTAATTGAATGTTTCGAAAAATTCGAGAAACAACCATATGGCTTATTTATTTCATAAAAATTGATTACCTTCTTATCAGCATTTCTGCTTAAAAGATTCCGTTTATTTTCTTCAATATTCTTTAATAATTCTTTTGCGATTTTTGGAATCTCATCCAAGAAACTTCCCCCACTCTTCCTTCGACTTATAAACGACATTCGTATTTTTCTATTATTATTCTAGATGCGATTAAGCTATCCTGCTTGTTGGCTTTATGAAGTAACGTCAGTCTAATTCTTTATTTTATTCTGACAATGGCTGATGCATACTGTCGAACGTTTACCCCTGATTATGGAACGGGCATTTACTAAGTAAATCGCTGGATGCATGACAGGTATGTCATACTTTGCTGTTTCTTTTATAGGATTCGCTTCTACAGCCAGAAGTAGAGTATAGTAGGAGAAGTTAAAAATTTATTCCAGGAGGCTACAGACATGTCACAGGAGATTTGGATTAACCTACCGGTCAAAGATGTTGAGAAGTCAACTGCCTTTTTCAATGAGATTGGATTCCATGCGGTGAGCGTTGGAAACGAGAGAGCCAAGCTTGCCATAGGCCAAACAACGATTCTGCTGTTCCCGGATGAGGCGTTTGAGAAATTTACCGGTTCAAAAACCGCAGATACTTCCCGTTGCGCAGAAGTAATATTTTCCATTGGTGCTGGAAGCAGAGAAGAAGTAGATGCCTTTATTCAAAAGGTAGAGTTTGCCGGAGGAAGCATCTTTGGCAAGCCGAGTGAAAATGAAGGCTGGATGTACGGCGCAGGATTTGCCGACTTGGACGGTCACCGTTGGAATCTGCTGTACATGGATGAGAGCAAAATGCCGAAACGCTAATATGGAAACGCTGGTCACCTGCTCAAGGTCACCGGCGTTTTCTCATATTTCGAACAGTTCTTTTCGATTTCCTCTAATAACTCTGGAGAAATTGCCCACCAATTTTCATCCAATAGAAACAATATTCCAAAATAATGACCGGCACCTTGCCCAAGATTACCTTCGATTCATCAAGCTTCTCCCAGTCGTTCAAAACTGTTCTACTCGTGCGCAATATTCTCAAATATCCCGTACGGTTCGTTCCTTCGTAGAAAAGCCTGAACGACGCTGGCTCCTTTAGCCCCATCTAATCCTATAACTGGCTCCATAACACACCCTAATTATAAAGTTGCTGTCACTCCCGCGATGGTTTCAAACCCATAGCTTCGCTACTGATTAATTGAACTATCCTTTCGCATTAGATGTAGAAATCAGGGTCCCTTTACGATTGGCTGTTAGAGTATCAATGTTCATGAGCAAGAATGTTGGTAAGCTTACCAATCGAGTCGTGTACATACAATCTTCGAACACCCCAAGGCTCATCAACAGGCCCATATTTTATGTGAAATCCAGCTCTCTTCATGCCTTCTAATGCATGTTCGTGAGTTTATTTCCTATTGTAAAGTCTACGGGAATGAGTCAATATAGTAGTCAATAAGTGGTAAAATATAGCTAAAAAATTATGGAGGTGAAGGATACCTATGAGGGAAGCTACAGAGGGACAACATGAGCACAGTGAGATGCTGCCGTTGTTCTCCACTACGGATAGAGGCGGACGAATGACTGCGCTGCTGCCGGGACGTGGCGTCGGACGCGCGACTCCGCTGCTGCCGTGGCTGTTCGCAGCTGCTGCACTGTGGGCGCTGACAGGCTCCGTGCCGTTTGGTGCTCTACTCGGTCTTGCGCCAACACCGGCGATCAGCATGCTCCTCGGTCATCCGGTCACGGTGGGCGTCGCCGTGGTGTTGCTGTTCGTCGCAATCGGTGTGACTGGCGGAGTGTACTCGCGAGCGGTAGAACAGTTCGGACAGACCAGGGTCGCCGGCCTCTTCGTATCGCTAGCGATTGCAGGAGGACTCGTCGTAATCGCTGGAGTCTTACTGATCTGGACGCTGGCGAGCGATCCGTCGCGTCCCTTCAACCTTGAGGCCATTGGGACGTCGCCGACGATCCCGCTAGAGCTTGGCGCTGTCATCGGAGCCTGCTTCGCCCTCTGGGCCGCCATTTCACTTCTACGGTTGCCCGGATCGATCACACATGCCCGGCAACGTCAGAGTGACATCGAGCGCCTCCGAGTAGAGGGCAACTCATTCATCGGGACACTGACCACGGTGAGCTTCACGAACTGCTGGCTCTCAGGTCTCCCGGTATTCAAGGTCGAGGTAGGTTACATCGTCGCCGGTACTCCTCGGGTCGTCTCAGCGCACATGCGCACCAGTGCCGACCGCGTTCCCCTCGTAGGCTCGCGCATGCTCGTGCTGACCGACGATCGCGGAACTACCCACGTGGAGGTGGACCTGTCCAATGGAGCGACATTTGAGCCGGACGTGACGAAGTACGCCGCACCGACCGACTGAAGCTTTGGCCGGTGCACTCTCCACGAGCTTCACTTCCGCCTACTCCCGTGCTCATATCATGCAGTTTTCCTGTACAACACGAGCACACTTGATCGTCTTCGCTTTTTTGAGGGTTCAATTTCATTTTCAGGAGCAATTAAGAATTACTTTGTTTGATGGGATCATGGTAATATCTCCACCCGTTTAATTATTCTCAACCTTTTTTATAGGGCGAGAATGCTAAAAACAGTATGTCATATTATTCAGCACATTTTTGTAAATGACTTCGTTTAATCTTTCGATGACGACTATACTAAACCAAACATGAACTTGATAACTTAAATAAAAAAGCCGCAATTTTGCGGCCTCTAAATAAATAGCACTTATGTCATCTTACAAAGCTGCTCAACATCTGAATTACGTAGTTTATTACTTTTGGTTTAGTGTTTCTATTTCTTCCGAAAAAGCATCTTTGTATTGCTGATACAATCCGGTATCAAACTCGTAGTCTGCGTCATTAGGCTTTGGAGGATTATCTTGAAGTTTTTTATACAAAGTATCAATCTCGCCTGAAACCTTCGTCCATAATTGTTTCACTTCATCATATTTTGAATCTATTTCTTGGATATACTTATCGTATTCTGCTTTCTTTTCCATTGCCTTGCCGAGTTGCTGGATCATGAATTCCATATCTATGGTTTCTCCTGTTGCAGAAGTACCACTGTGGGCAAAGTGACCGATGTTAACAAGACCATCGTTCCAAATATCTCTGGTGACGAAGTTGTTGATCTCCGCTAGTTCTGACTCTACAGTAGGTTTTTCATCTGACTGAGACGAATTATCTAGTTGTATCCCCGCATCTTTGAAAGCTTGCTGTACTTGTTCTTGCAATTTCTCTTCTTCGGTTTTCTCTTTTCCGCAACCTGCAAATACTGCCATCGTGACTAAGCACAGAATGATGTATACGCTCTTTTTACCCCATTTGGACATTTTAAGTCTCTCCCTTTTTTTCAATAATTTCCTACCTTTGCTATTATCGGTTTTGTAGACGGGTTATTTAATACACAAAATAAAGTCAACCATCTAAGCAAATAACTTGTCTTGAATCTAGGCGTTGATAAAAACAAAAACGAAAAGCACGCCAGAAATCAGTCATGCTTTTTGAAGAATAAATTTCTTATATATCGTTTTACAAGCATTTTGCATAGCTCAATACTTGATTTCAATAAAAAAAAGCTGAGTGGATCGTTCTCATCCACTCAGCTCTTAGGGTTATTTTACAATAATTTGTATAACATCACTTACCGTTGTTCCGCTTCCGTTCATAAACTCACCGCGATATTGATAAATGCCAGGAGCTTTTCCCGAAATTTGTGTATTTGCCGATTGGGCATTTGGTGAGTGTGAAGATAAAGATTGCGTATCAATAAGTTCGGCATTTTCATATAATCGATACTGTGCTGCGTTCGTGCCCCACCACATATTTGCAGTAATGGTATAGTTCCCATCTTGATCCCAGTTGTCACTGGATAACACAGGTTTGCCAGGTTTCGCATCAGCCACGGTGACGGTATGTGGTTCACATGAAGTCGTTCCATACAAATTCGATAACTCACATGTATACACATAGGTTCCATTTGGCTTGCCTTGAATTGGAATAATGGAAGTTTGGACAGCTGGCGAATCAACGGGCAAGGACTTCGTTTGGATCAATTGGCCATTCTCGTACAACTTATACAGTGAGCCATTGGTTCCCCACCACATATTCATCGCAACGTCATAGTTGCCATCATGTAAGCCTGTCGCAGCACCGCTATTATTCGAAAGTGTCGGTTTACCTGGCGCCTCATTCACAATCAGCTCCGGACTAACGGAATGCCGTTCGAATTTGACTGCATCAACCCTCGTATAGATCATATCGGCAGGAAGTGTTGGCGGGTCTACCGTTGTAGGAGTAACCCTGGTTAAACGAACATACTCGCTGCCGTCTCCTGTAAAGTCGAACGTTCCTAGATTTACCCAGCCCGATGAGCCAACTGTTGCATCGATATACGTGACTTCAGTACCCGACTGATGCTTTACTTCCACTTTGACATAATTATCGTTTGCCGTCGTATGGACGATCTTGTAGATGGAGACCGTATATTTCCCCTCTGGAAACTGGCCTTTCCACGTTGCTGATGATCCTTGAACGGTAGAGTAACGGGACTTAACCCCAATTTTGTATCCGGCTAAGTTGCTTTGGCTCCAAGACCCTTCTGTCGTGTATAACCCCGTTGTATTTGTACTGTCGACGATAACCGTTAGGTCCTTGATCGCGATGGTCAAAGGCGGCGTTGTTAAGGTCACTCCGTCAATCGTCACATTGGCCCATACCTCAATGTGATCTGTGTCTCCATCGAGATTTAGAAGGGTCAACCTACCGCTGCTGTCTACTTCAGCCAGATCCGTACGATCAACGAAATACTGCACATTGGCCTGTGATAGATCATCGATCAAACCATTATCCAAATAGCCGGTTACGCTCAGTTGTGCGGTTTGAGTCATCTGCAGCTCGTTCCGATCGGATAGGATCACCGCAGACTCCAATTGCGGCATCCTGTTCGGGTCTACCCACATTATTGCATCGGCAACTACCCGTGACTTGTTGGCCTTATTGGTTAGTTCCACGTACCCGCTATCGCCTGCTGTAAAAGGATAATCGCCTAAGTGCACCCAAGTTCCATTTGCCGTTGTCTCATCAACAGCAATCGTCTCGGAGCCCCCGCTATAATAAACGGTAAATGAGGCATTCGTTGCCCAGCTTTCACTCGCAGCCGTTATTTGCGGAAGCTTGTAATACACACTGTAAGTAACAGTATCCGGCAGCTCCGGCCGCCATATAATTTTGCTTGTTGCTGTGCCGGTCGTCGATTTGGCATACACATAGTTATCGTAGTAATAGTCGTTAGCCGTTGTATCCCTTATCCAGACCCCTTCTGTCTCCGCCTCGGTATTATCTACAATAATAGATGAACCCTCCTGCCAATCGGGTTGGACTGGAGTTTCGGATACCTTATCAGGCAGATAAAGTGTCCGTTTGCGGGTCTGTTTCCCGTCCGATTCCACGTAATAAGTGAAGGTTTGAGATAAGTCGTTTACCCGTATTGACCATTCCATCGGATAGATCGTATCTGGGATGGTTGTATACGTAGCCCCGCCATCCAAGGAATAATGGATTGTCGCTGGTTTCGTCGTTTTTGCCTGTACATAAGCATCATAAACCGTCTCGTCGGGCTTCACGATCAGCATCCCTTTAACCGCATCGATTGGACTGTGGGTATCGAAGAAGTAGCTTGCATCCGATGTATCAGCAGTTCGAACCTGATGCAGCGGCACATCAATCTGGAGTCCCTCTACAATGATCGCGGTTATCCCTTTGCTTGAAACCGTAGCTTGAATAATTCCGCCACTCATAACCGCTTGTTCTGGTGTGCCATTATCGCGGATGATGGTTACGGTATAATCTAGTGACGGATTGAAACCAATGATTTGCGCATTCAGTTCAATCGAAGTCTGAACTTCATCTGACGATGCGTTGCTTAGCCCGATATAGAATTTATCCCCGCTCTCTCCCGTTATCCAGTTCAATTGAGGATCGTTAGTCTGGATAATTCCCTTGGGCATCCAGAGCCAAACGTCGGAATTACCGTAGAAATGACCTGGATTTTTGCCATAAAGGTGATATTTGAACCATAAAAAATTCGTTTCGAATACGGAAGGAAAGGTAATGCTCCCGTTCGATTTTAATGATTGTTCGCTGATCAAATAATCCATTGTTTGCCCGAGCTGCCCCGGTATATGGTGATAATAGATAGATGTAGCTCCACTTGGGCCTTCCAGAGGGAAATCCGGTTCAAGTTGGCTAACGGCAAAGCCCTTATAGTAATAACCTGGATAGCTGGAATATCGACCAATAACCGAATTATGAGCGATATCCTGCAGCAGTTTATCGCCTGTATAGAGCGACAATCGCAGCATGAATGGAGCTTCCTGTGCATTCATCCGATAATAGCCGGTTGTGCTTCCTGCTTCAAACGTCAACCCGTTCGGTGAAACAAGCCAACTATCCGCTTGTACGCCTCCTGCTACATCTTCTGGGAGCTTGCTCCTAGGATATTGGTATTTACCGCTTTCCGGCCAATGGAACGACTCCGCGTAATTATACGTCTCGGGCTGTGGAATTGTAACGGTACCTTCAGGAACTGGTCGAGCAACGAACATGGTGGCATACCGTTTGGCTTCCTTATAAGCGGCATTCAAGTATTTGGGATCCTGAGTTTCCTCGTAAAGCTCCAAAATCTCCATCCACAGCTTGCTATAATAATAAATGAATTCATTTTTACTCACATTGATGGATTCAGGAGTTTCGATATGCTGAATGATATAGCTGTCGGCTGCATCCTTGGCAGCCTGTAAATACTGCATATCTCCCGTCATCCGATACATCATCAGGGGCTGAATGACAGGACCTCGGTCTTTCTGGTCAGGATCACGCACGAGGTATTCTTCCTGTGCCAGCGCCCCAATTCCTGCCGAAGTGCTCATCATCTGATTGACAGCGGCTACGCTTGAAACATCGAACGGCAGGGTGGCCATTTTCCATAACGAAGGCACGCCATATACTTTCTTCTGCGTCGGCGACCAGCCGATGCCATTTCGCGATACGCCATACTGGACGGACGGCAATGCTCTCGTATCGTAAAGCTGGTCATCCCCAGTCAAATAATAAGCCCCCAAAAGAACGGCATTCGAGCTTGTTCGAACGCTATCCTCGTTTTCGATATCAATAAAGCCCTTGGCACGGCTCCACCACCCGCTGGGTGACGGGACATACTGAACAGAGTCGTCCCCTTGCGGCTCTATCTTAAGCAGATCAATCATATTGAACATGGCGTCAGTAAGCGACTGATCTGATACATTTTCCCGGTATGCCGAATAACCGTACTCATTGCGAAGAATATCCGCGTAGGACTCGTAAAGATTGCTTTTTTGTGCGATCAGTCCCAAATGAAATTGATAGGTGTTTTCTGCGCTCATTTGCGAATAATTCCCTAACTGAGGAGCATAGAGGATTGGCTGCACGCTGCCTTCATTATTGACAAGGCTCATGCCAAGCCGTTGTTTCGTAACGCCTCCCGTCGGTTCAAATTCAACCGGAAGCTCATCCGAAGGTACAAATACCCCATACGTCAAAGGATTCCCCGCGCCGTCATTCTTCTCCACCAGACTCATTGGAGCGCTAAGCTCCCTAAGGCTTGTGGATTCCACCGTGCCAACCATTTTTGCATGCGCCCTAAATCCATTTAACACTTCATTGACGCCAGAGATTTGCTCTGTTGTGAAGGACTGATATCCAATCACATAATTGCCATCGCGGCGAGGCGTGAAGGCGAAGGAAACATCTGGTTTATCCCCTGCCATGGACCAGTTCACTTCAAAATCGTAATCACTGCCATGCATAGAATCGGTTAAAACCGCCGTGTGGCTGTCTGGAAAATGGATTCCGTCGAACGTAATCCAGCGTTTGTTCATCGTATCGTAGTAATTGGTTCGGCTCCCCGCATTCCCATCCAATAAAACCCATTGCTCCTCAAGTCTTTCCGATAAATTATTTATTGGCATCCAGTTCCCTGTGTCCGTGTTCTTGTAGAACATGTCACGAACGATGGATTTGCCTCCATCCCATGCTGCCTCATAGAAGGTCGCCTTATAATTTGCATTTTCGATGCTGCCTTTTTCTGTGTAACTGAGATTCGCYAATGTACGGCTCCGCAGCGCGGGCAACGGCGGAGCTTGCTGACGGATATTCCCTTCAAATTTGACTGCATCGGCCCGAGTAATAATCGTACCCGTCGTAGGTTGCATTCGAGTCAGCCTGACAAATTCGGTATCATCACCACTAAAATAATACTCACCCAAATCCACCCATCCGACCGATGGACCTGACGTAGGTCTAAGATCCATAAATAAAACATCCGTAATCCCGTTGTGAATAATCTCAATCTTTACATTACTGTCTGCTTTATCCGCCCAATCAAGCTTATAGAGCGATATTCTCGCCGTTCCTGCCTCCAAGCGTGGATTCCAAGTGATGCTTCTACCTACCGCGTCTGTATATTTGGAACTGGAATTATTGTATCCTTTCACTCCCGCACTTGTGGTCCAATAAGGAGCGGAGTACCCGTTACTCGCGTTACCTGCATCTACGGTGACGATATGATCAATCGTGAGGCTTCCATCATCAATAATGATCGTCTTATGCGGCTCTTTCTGCTGAATATTACCTTCGAACTTGACCGCATCAGCTCGCGTAAGTATCGTGCTCGTGGTGCTGGTAGACCGTGTTAATTTAACGAATTCTTCACCAACCCCGGAAAAATAGTACTCTCCCAAATCAACCCATCCCACAGGAGGGCCAGATGAGGGTCTCAGATCCAGAAAGAGTACATCCGTCGTTCCATTATGAACGATTTCGATTTTTACATTGCTATCAGCCTTATCCTCCCAGTTAAGCTTGTATAACGATATTTTCGCCGTTCCTGCTTCCAAGCGCGGATTCCATGTTATCGATCTGCCTGCTGTACTCGTATATTTGGAGCTGGAATAATCATGCCCCTTCACCCCTGTGCTTGTGGTCCAATTTGGTGCCGAATATCCATTGTTCTCGTTACCCGCATCAGGTGTCACAACATCATTGATCGTGATGCTTCCGTCATCGATGATAATCGTCTGATAAGGTAAGGTCTCCGCATAAGCGGTCGTTATTCCAACCAGGCTGAAAGGAACTACTATCGTCAACATGAAAACGATGAAGAAAAACAGCTTCCTTTTGACCAAACCACTCACAGCCTTTCCTATAAATGATAACGCTTCCAAAATAATAATGCCCCCTTTGCTTGAATGATCGTAAAAAAGCAATTAGCCTAATCCATGAGCTAATCCAGCTCCTTCGTTTTTATCATAGCAGGTCATATCACCATGAAATTTCTTTCATTTTAACAATTTTTTATAAGATTTTAAGGAAATGATATCCTGTCCTATATTTCAAAAAAAACCTACATCCTAATTGACCGCTCAATCGTAGTCAGATAGAATGTAGGTTTTCCAAGTGGACAAATCTATTATAATGGCGGCTGCACCACTAACAGCTTCCCAAGCTGAATGACCGTTTGATCATACCAAGCTGGATGCTGTCGAACATGCTCCATACTTTTAGCATTGCCGCTTTCCTCAAACACGGCCGCTTTGTCTGTCTTCTCGTGATCGACTTCGAAGCGAACCGTATGTTTCCCATTCGGCAGCTCCGGCAAGAAAACATATTGATTTCGATTATGATCGTTATAGGGTGTGAATCGATCGATAAGGAAGGGTTCGCCTCCATCAACTGACACCTTCAATCGGCCAGAATCTGGCCCCCCGATATCGAATAACCCGATATGGGTCCCCTCGAATTGCACCGTGATAGCCTCTCCAGGATCGACAGCTCGCCATAGGCCAGGGAACAACCAATTGTATTCGCGCACTAACGCAAAATCATCGGGGGTCATGTAAGACCATCCTTCCGAAAAAAGAGTAAGATTATCCAGCGGCAGCATGGCTGCATACTCCCAAGGATTAGCCGGGACCAACGGATTCCGAGGCAAGTGATATTCGAGTCTTCCCTGATGATCGCGAAGCTCGCTTATTTTCTCAAATGACCGGGTAATCGTATCTGTATAAATCTGATGCCCTTCGGGAATTGTCGGATGGACCGAATCATGCGTAAAAATAACGGCTCCTGGATTGGACTGTTCTGCCCTTGAGGTGAAAATGAGCTTTCCATCGGAAACCAATTGACTGACCGCTACGCCCAGATGAATGGAAGGAATACCGTAATAATCGGCCACCTCCTCTTGCATAATAGCCCCTTTCTGGTATTCGCCGGCTTGAAATAAGACCACATCTCGCTCCTTTATCGTATAAACGAACAAAATGTCGGTGAACGGGCTTCGCTTGCGGATCTGTCGGACAATTCCTTCGATCCGCGCCTTGGATTCAGGGACTCCGCCATCGTTGCCAACAAATTCGACAAACACAAGATCAGGCTGATGACGCAGTACATCCGTCTCCAAACGTGCGCAGCCGAGGTCTGATCCTGTCCCATCAATACCTGCATTCACAGTGCGGATTTCCGCATTAGGATATTTACCTCGAAGCCAATCTCCCGTCATGACCCTATATCCTTGAGAACGCGTATTGCTGCCGCCAAAATAGACGATTGTCACGGTTTCCCCATTTTCCAACTTCGAAATGACATTAGGCAGCCCTCTTCGAG
>NZ_JBFRDK010000082.1:0-27132 GCF_052113545.1 Paenibacillus sp. TAF43_2 | reverse complement strand
TAATACAATCGGTCTAGGATGCAAAATTATTATTCGGAGAAGAGGGTGATTGGTTAAAATTTAAGTAATTGAAAATTTATATGGTATCGCTTCCAGACAGAAATAAGAAAGAAGGTGACTTTCAACTTATGAAGCAAATGACCGTGCCCATGAAGCGAAAAAACAGTGGTATCGTTTTATGGAGAAAAATGTTGGCTCACAAATATTTATATTTCATGTTGTTGCCATGTGTTGTATTCTTCATCATTTTCAACTATATTCCGATGGCCGGCTTGTTGTTAGCCTTCAAGGAATACAAGTTCAATGAGGGCATCTTAGGAAGCCCATGGGTTGGCCTGGATTATTTCAAGCAATTTTTTAATTCTTATCAAAGCGGAGAGTTGATTAAAAACACACTCATCATAAGTTGTATGAAATTGTTTCTATACTTGCCGTTTCCGATTATTCTTGCACTTATGTTTAATGAAGTTCGCTCAAAATGGTTCAAAAATGTTTCTCAGAGCTTACTATATTTGCCGCATTTCCTCTCGTGGGTTGTCGTCATCGGTTTAGTTCAACGTATACTTGCTCCTGATACTGGCTTGTTGAATCAGGTAATCACGAATATGGGCGGCGACGGAAGTACATTCTTTATGATGGATTCGGATTACTTCTACCAGATTATGTTCGGAAGCCATGTATGGAAGTCTATTGGTTGGGATTCGATCATCTATGTCGCAGCGATCTCAGGAATTAATCCTGAAATGTACGAAGCAGCTAAAATTGATGGGGCAAGCAAATTCCGAGAGGTTTGGAATATTACGCTGCCGTCCATCACACCGACAATTGTTATCCTCTTTATATTGTCTCTGGGCAGTATATTATCCGCCGGGTTCGACCAGATTTATTTACTCAAAACACCGGGTAATGCACCGCTTTCTGATATTTTGGACACTTACATTATCCGAGTTGGCTTGCAAGGCGGTCAGTACGGATACGCGACAGCCGTGGGCATGCTGCAAGGATTAATTGGATTGATCTTGGTTGTATTCGCGAACCGAGTTTCCCGAAAGGTTTCTGAAACATCCTTATGGTAGCTTAATTCTGATAACGTTACCATAGTTGCTATGCGAAAAGGTTTGCATGACCATCCACTTGGTGGGAGACGTCTTCTGGCGTGTTTCATAAAATCATTTTAGAAAAGGGGAACAATCGCATGAGTAAGAAATGGGCAAAATATTTTGCAATACCTTTGGTGACAGCGATGCTGATCGCCGGCTGCTCGAATGGCAACAAAAGCAATAATGAAACACCTGCTCCTGGCGGGACAGATGGGGTTTCACCTACAACGGAAGGGAAACCGGCTACATGGATTGCTGATCGTAAAATCAAAGGTCTTGTATTCATGGGAACCGACGATTACACAGAAGATATGAACCCGGAAATTAAAGCAAAGATAAAGGAGCAAACGGGGATCGACTTTGAAATTGAAATCATGAAAGCCGAAAAATCCATCGATGGCTTGATTGCAGGCATCGCTGCAAACGACTTGCCGGATTTCGTTGCTTTCTACCTCAATAACAGTGGCAGACCGGAAATGCCTGTTGTTTTGAAAGCGGCGCGCGAAGGTATGTTTACTGATTTGACTCCGCTTATGAAAGATACGAAAGTGTACAGCAAATATTTGCAAGATGACTATTTGCCGCTTGATACGAAATACGGCGTTATGTTCCGTCCTGAGTTTAACGGCTCTTCTTACTTCGTTCATATGAATATCAATCGACAAGGCGGTTATCTATCTAACAAATACGTAGGCGGCGCTTATATCCGTAAAGATATTGCTGACTCACTAGGAATCGATCCGCGCACAATCAAGACGTCGGATGAAGTGTATGAGCTAGCTAAGAAAATTAAAGCGGGTAACTTCAAAGACAACAATGGCAGTCCAGTGATTCCAATCGGTCCATCTTTTTGGGGTGGTAAAGATGTTTCAGCTGCTTTCAAGGATCTTCAGTGGGGCGAAGACGACCAACGCATCAAAAAATCGAAAGACGGTCAAATCCTTCATGAAGCAGAAACCGAATATCCTATGAAAAAAGTAGAGTATTTCCAAAAGCTGCTTAAAGAAAAGCTTATTCATCCCGAGTACTTTACGATTGACGAAAGCCGCGCAACAGAGGGCGCTTTGAATGGGTCATGGGCGATTATCGGTGATGCCCACAACTATCAAGAGTTCAACCAAGATATGCATTACCTCCCGCTCGGACCAATTAACAACGTAGACGGCCCTTACCAAATGCAAGTTAGCTTTAAGTCCGGTTACAGCGCTTGGGCGATCCCGACTACAACGAAAAACCCGCAAGATATCGTTAAATTCGCGGACTACTTAGCTAGTAAGGAAGGAAAACTTATTTGGAAGTACGGCTTGGAAGGCCGCGATTACACGATTGGTTCAGACGGATTTCCACTTGTGAAGCAAGAAGTGTTGGATTTGAAAGCAACAGATCCGAACGAAGCGAAAAAGCTCGGCTTTCAAGGCGTCGGCAACTCATGGGGCGATATTCTAGGCAGTACCGACACCGACAACATGGCTGATTTCGGGGAAATGCAATATGGCGACAAATTGAAAAAAGAAGACAATAACGGGGCTCTAAAACTAATCGAATATTGGAACTTTGAGGAAAAGTACAAAAATGCGAAGATCGTTGACAGCTACGTACCTACCGCGTTCCTCGGTGAATTTGACAGATCTTCAGAACTTAAAGCGGCTTTGGACGCTTACAATGAAACTTTGATCCGCGCTTATTACGGAAAGAGTCTTGATGAAGCTAAGAAAATGTTGGAAAGCAACTTGAAACAATTGAAATCAGCAGGATTGGACGATTATTTGAAGCTTCTCGCAGAAAAAGATGCCGATCCAAAAACGGACGTAAACCTGAATGATTAGAGACTAGGTTCTACATTTAGAAGCAGAAAATTAGTGGAAGAGGCAAGGCGATTTTATCCGCAGCTGGGTAAAAACGCCTTTCCTTCAACGGAGGAGGGAGAAAGTGGGAAACGAATTTTATAAGCTCAGCACGGGTGAAAGAATTTTCAGAGTCATTAACTACTTGCTTCTAATCGCGCTGTGTTTATCGATCAYTCTACCTTTTTTTAATATTTTTGCACTTGCTTTTAATCCCGGTAAAGACGCGGAAAGAGGCGGCATTTACTTCTGGCCGAGGATTTGGTCCTTGGAAAACTTCCAAAAAGCGTTTGAAACGTCCAATATTACAACTGCTTTTGGGATTTCAGTCTTCCGAACGGTCGTAGGAACGATCTCAAGTGTTTTTCTGACTGCAGCAGCAGCTTATGCATTAAAGAGCAAAACGTTGCCTGGCGGGAAATACATCATGATGATCATTTTCTTCACCATGTTGTTTGGAGGGGGAATCATTCCCTATTACATGCTGCTTAAGTCTATTCATTTAACGAATAATATTTGGGTTTACGTCATTCCAAGCTTATACAGCGTGTGGAACATCATCATTATGCGAACATTTTTTCAACAAATTCATCCGAGTTTGGAAGAATCGGCGCGAATTGATGGGTATAACGACTTTTCGATCTTCTTGCGCGTCATTATGCCGCTCAGTCGGCCGGTTATAGCGGTTATTGGGTTGTTTAACGCCGTTGGCCATTGGAACGATTGGTTCACTGGTGCATTCTATATTCGAAAATCGTCTTTGCGCCCGCTGTCCACGCTTCTACAAGAAATGTTGATGAGTGCGGAAGCGATGCGGGATACGCTCAATCAGGCTGCCGGACTTAGATACGATTTGATCGAAAAAATGCAGGTTACAGGAAACTCGCTTAAAATGGCAACGATCATTATCGTCGTCACGCCGATTATACTTATCTATCCATTTGTGCAGCGCTATTTTACCAAGGGCATTATGATCGGATCGATCAAAGAGTAAATCAGCCTAGGAGAGGATGGGAACAAAATGAAAATAGTGAATCCATACGTAGAGTCGGGAACTTGGTTTAAAGGAAGCTTTCATAACCACACGACGAACAGCGATGGTTGGTTTTCGCTCGAAACGGTTTACAAAATGTACGGTGGATACGATTTTCTCGGTATTTCCGACCACGATAAAATTACGAAGCACGAAGGCAAAAGAGAGATACCGACTGTTTTCGAAGCCATAGAAGTAAGCAGTCGGCAAACACATATGCTGCTCGTGAAACCACCGCAAATGATTATGGAAAACTACAGCAATGCATTTACGATTGAGAACTATCAACGCTTTGTGGATCTAACAACGACGAACGATGGATTTGCAGTGCTTGTGCATCCGAATCGGTATTTCTCGAATTTTTGGGAACTAGAAGATATGTTTAAGATGGAACGTTATCTTGGGGTTGAAGTTTATAACGGGGACGGCAATCCAGAGTATGATATCGCGTTTGACAAGTGGGATGCTCTTCTATCCGCTGGTCGTAAAGTGTGGGGTTTCGGAAATGACGATTCGCATGTATATGGACAAGAAAAGCGCGCTTGGAACATGGTMAGAGCTAAGGCAAATACAAACGATGCTATCATTGATGCGATCAGAGAAGGCAACTTTTATGTATCAACGGGGTATGGGTTTGATGCGATCAGAGTAGAAGGCAACAAGGTTGTTGTTGATCTTCGCTCAAATGATTTGCTTGATAAAATGTACAAATACGTCACGTTTTTCGGTAAAGACGGACAGGTGCTTAAAGAAACAACGGGACGAATCAAGCAAGCTGAATATGAGTGTAATGGAGACGAAAAATACGTCCGAATAGCCGTTTATTTGGAAGGCGGGTATTCCGCTTTTTCTCAGCCATTATTTATTGAAGATTAAGAAGGTTTTAGGTCGAGGAGGAGTTATGGTGGAGCACAACAAGTTAAGATTCCGATCAGACGGGACATTTACGATCATACAATTTACCGATATGCATATTAAGAATGGAATTGAACCTGAAAAGGATGTTCAAACGTTAGCTGTTATTCAGCAGCTGATTGCGTCGCAGAAGCCCGATTTGATCGTCCTTACTGGCGATGTCATATCCAGCTATGATACAGAGGATCAAGAAGCAGCATTTCGCCGTGCGATTGCGGATGTTGTCCAGTCTGGCATTCCGTTTGCTGTCATTTATGGAAATCACGACTCAGAGAAAGGTATTACGCGTCAACGATTGAATGAAGTTTTAAAGGAATATGGCAATAACTTATCTGAGGATGGTCCTAAGGACATCCATGGAGTTGGGAATTATGCACTTACTGTTGCGGGTTCTGCGAGTGAAGCAGATACGGCTGTCCTGTACTTTTTTGATTCGGGAGATTCAGCACCAGAATCCGTTGGTGGATATGAATGGATACATCCAGATCAGGTTCRCTGGTACTGCAGCGAATCGAATAAGCTTGCTCAGAAGAATGGCAGCGCATTGCCAGGACTCGCTTTTTTTCATATTCCAATACCAGAATATGAGCAAGTCTGGCAGGAAGGCAAATGTATAGGCAATAAAGGCGAGGAGGTCTGCTGTCCGAAATTGAACAGCGGTTTATTCACGGCAATGCTGGAGCAGGGTGATGTCATGGGGACTTTTGCCGGACATGATCATGATAATGATTACGTAGGAGAGCTTCATGGCATCCGATTGTGTTATGGACGTGCCACGGGCTTCAACACATACGGAGAGCTTGATCGTGGAGCAAGAATCATTACGATATTCGAAGGAAAACGGGAGTTCGATACACGGATAGAAATAGCGAAATTGAACTAAGCTGATGAGGATTAGTCTCGCGGCTGAATGATATTAAAGAATAAATGATGAGAAAGTTTGTCGTAGTCGAAGTATATCTTATATAATTCTAATATAGGTACGAAATATACTTCCACGAAGGGTGAATAATGTGCAACCAAAAATCAAAGATGTGGCCCGGGTAGCAGGAGTTTCGGTTACGACTGTGTCCAGAGTGCTAAATGGCGAGAGGTATGTGAAAGACGATCTCAAGGAAAAGGTGAATCAAGCCATCGATCAATTGGGATACGCTCCTAGCCATATCGCCCGAAGCTTGGTACGCAACAAAACGAATCTCATAGGGGTAATCGTGCCAGACCTTACCTCAAGCTTCTATTCGACAATTTTAAGCAGCATCGAAGAAGCGGCTAGCACTAATGATTATAACCTTTTGGTATGCAATATCATCGAGGATATAGATAAAGAATTAAAGTATATCAATGTGTTTCAGGAAATGCGGGTAGAAGGCATCATTATTATGCATGAGAAAATTAATGAGGAAATCCGTGCTTTGATTCATAAGATGAACATTCCCGTTATTTTTTCAAGCGTTAAACCGATGGACCAGGAATTTGCTTCTGTAATTATTGATGACTATAAAGCTGCTTACGACGCGACAAAATATTTGATTGAGCTTGGCCATGAGGAAATTGGGTTTATCGGCGGGGACATGCGCGATATTACATCGGGACAAAACCGATATAGCGGATATCGAAATGCATTATCAGATCATTCCATTAAAATCATATATGAAAATATCCGGTTCGGTGATTATAAAGTGAAAAGCGGATACGAGCAAATGAAGGATATTCTTCGCAATAAACAAACGCCTACGGCTGTATTTGCCGTAAGTGATGATATGGCTGTTGGAGCGATGAACTGCATTTGGGATCATAACCTTCGAGTTCCAGAGGATATTTCCATTATGGGCTTTGACGGAAGTCAACTGACCGAGCTTGCCCGTCCGAGATTAACCTCAATGGAGCAGCCTATTCAAGACATGGGCAAAGTGACGATGGCAGCGCTGTTGAAACAGATTACGAATAAGGAAACGTCAACCGAGGATATCATCTTGGAGCATAAACTAGTTGTCCGTGAAAGCTGTATAAGAAGAGATTCATAAGGATTAGAGAGCATAGCACATCAGTGCATATCGGAAATAGATGGAGATGAGGCACCATTGAAAAATTACGATGTCATCGTGATTGGAGACGCGAATATTGATTTAGTTGTTGAGGGCTGCAACGAGCTGCCAGCACCCGGACAAGAGGTATTTGTTCAAAATATGACCATCCACGTCGGCGGAGGGGCAGCTTTGTTTAGTTTGGCGACAGCCAAGCTAGGTTTGAAGGTTGCCTTTAACGGGGTTCTAGGTGACGACGGATTTGGTCAGCTTATAAAAGATCAATTTTCTCGGTATGGAATCGATACCAGATATATTAAAAAGAGCAGCAGCAATACAGGCATTTCCATTGCAATTAATCCGGAAAATGATCGTTCTTTTATTACGTTTGCAGGGTCAAACGCCGAGCTTAGCTTGCAGCAGCTTGACATGAATAGTGTTTTATTAGGACGCCATGTTCATTTGACTTGTTATAAGGGAAGCCGCAATCATGCTGAATTTTTGGAAACCGTAAAAAATCTTAAAGCACTAGGYGTAACGACCTCTATTGATATGGGGTGGGATGACTCTGGGGAATGGTATCCTGGCATTTTTGAATTAATGAAGGATATCGACGTTTTCTTCATGAACGAAACCGAAGCTATACACTATACCGGTTGTACAACGGTAGAAGAAAGTCTTGAAGTTCTTTCTAAACACAGCAGCCATATCGTGCTCAAATTGGGTTCGAAGGGTGCGGTGACATCGGTAGGCGGGCAGCAGTCCTATCGTTCGAGCTTCTCTGTCCGAGTCGTCGACACGACTGGAGCGGGTGATTCTTTTAATGCCGGTTATATTTATGGATATTTGGCAGGGAAAAATCCAGAGGAATGTTTGATATATGGAAATGCTTGCGGCGCACTGTCTGTAAGTGAATATGGTGGAAATACAGGGACGACAAACATAGAGCTGCTAGAGAAATTTATCGCAGATCGAATTGGAGAAACAATAGAAACGCTGGAAACCACACTATGAATCTAATGATTCATAGTGTACGAGACTATAAGCGTGTTTTAGGAGAGTGGACATCATACAAGTCGAGAATCTGAACGCAAATCTCGTAAAGCTGAAAACTCGTGTGCCTGGAGGGCAATGGAGCAAACGCATCGTTGCGGAATTGGAATATGCTAATCGGGTTTCAAAGGTGATGGGAGGTCAGTATGATGATCTGATCGATCCAGTTGTTATTGATCTGCTGAATACATTAGATCAAGAAGGCATCATCGGGGAGCAAACGGTTCGCAGTGCAGAGCAGCGGTTGTCTGAAATGGCAGCAGCAGCGAAGTCGTACCATTTAATTTGTGCTGCTCATGCCCACTTAGATATGAATTTTCTTTGGGGCTGGGATGAGACGGTATCTGCGACTCTTAATACGTTCCAGACTATGCTGGATCTGCTGCAGGAGTATCCTGATTTTTGCTTTTCCCATTCTCAAGCAGCTGCCTATCATATTGTTGAATCCTATGATCCTGAAATGCTAGAAGAAATCAAACTTCGTGTACAAGAAGGACGATGGGAAGTAACGGCATCAACTTGGGTTGAAGCGGATAAGAACATGCCAAACGGTGAAAGTATGACTCGGCAGTTCTTATATGCCAAAAACTATCTTACACAGTTGTTCGGATTGCAGTTGGATGATTTGCAAATCGATTTTGAGCCGGACACTTTCGGTCATGCGCTTAATGTGCCGGAAACATTGCATCACGCGGGCATCAAATATTATTACTATTGCCGCGGTCATAACAATGAGGGACATCACCTCTATCGCTGGATGGCGCCCTCAGGGAGATCGGTAATCGCATATAAAGAGCCGCATTGGTACGATTCCCGCATTGAGGGTGAAATGGTGCTTACGGTGCCGGAGTTTTGTCAGAAAACAGGCTTGAATACGATGATGAAAGTATATGGGGTAGGTGATCATGGCGGCGGTCCGACGCGGCGTGACATAGAGCGCATACTTGATATGAAGGAATGGCCGATTTTTCCAACCATTCGCTTCGGAAAGTATGCAGAATACTTCGCGTTAACAGAGCAAATAGCCGATAAACTTCCGATTGTCCAAAACGAGCTGAACTTTATTTTTACAGGGTGTTACAGCTCGGAAGCACGTTTGAAACAAGCGAACCGAGTTTCGGAAAACCTGTTGTATGAAGCGGAAGCATTGTCTAGTGTGTCCACGCTTTGGACTTCGTCCAAGTATTATGGCAAGCAATTAGAAGAAGCTTGGAGAAAAACTTTATTTAATCAATTTCATGATATTTTGCCGGGAACAGGCATTCCAGAAACGCGTGATCATGCACTTGGAGCGTTCCAAGAAATATCCGCCATGGCTAATAGCAAACGAAGCGCTGCTATGCGCAGTCTTGCAGCGCACATCGATACCTCACGTTTTCTTGTTGAGGGCGAAGACCTGAAAGAAAGCTTTTCCGAAGGAGCAGGCGCTGGAGTTGGTGTCAGCATAAAGCATCAATTTCGAACGGGCGAAAGTGACCGCGGACGCGGGAAAACACGGATATTTAATGTGTTCAACAGTGCTACTACCGCACGTAAAGAATTAGCCGAGATTACGATTTGGGATTGGGATGGAAATATCCAAAGCATCGGTTTCGAAGACGACGAGGGAAATCAACTTGATTTTCAATTTGTGGATCGTGGATTTGCCGAGCATTGGGGGCACTTTTTCTTGCGTATATTACTGCCCGTAAATGTCCCAGCATTAGGATACAGCACCTATATCATGACGGAAAAAGCGGGGGATATGGCAGCCCTAACGGCAAATGATTTCTATCTTACGGGTCAAAACCTTCCGCCTGTGGAACTGTATACGTTTGTGCTCGAGAACGAGCTGTTAAAGGCAGTCCTAGATGTGCGAAAGCTTACGATTATTTCATTAATCAATAAAGAGAATGGACAGCAGCTCATCGATAGCAGCCGACCCGCAGGCGTATTCCGATTCATCGAGGAGGATACTTTTCAAGGAGGTGGCAATGCATGGCTGGTAGGCCGATACCGCAAAATTGAAGAGCTCACTGAAGGCATCAAAATCGAAAGCAGTGAATTAGGCAGCAAGCTGCTGAGGCAATCCATTACGTTCAGCGTCCCGTTTCGAAGATCGAAATTGCAAGTTACGGTATCTCTGGACCAGGGCAGCAGCAGGCTTGATTACAATGTGGAATGTGATTGGCATGAGTACGGCAATGAAAAGGAATTTACACCGCAGTTACAGTTTTATGCGCCTTTTGGTTATGAAAGCGATTCCTATCGATACAATATGGCTTTCGGTACGATTGAACGTCCTTCCCTCGACTTAGACGTACCTGCGAACAGTTGGGCACTCGGTGTTCCTTCGAACCATGAGAAGGGTAGAGCAATTATGCTTCTATCGGATTGTAAATATGGATTCCGAGGTACGGATAGAGCACTTTCCGTCACACTGCTGCGGGGCTCTTATGGTCCGGATGCTTATCCGAATACAGGGGTTCATCGCATTCGTTTAAGTATTTGTGTAGTTGATGCTTCTAAAAACCAGCAATTGATTGAACAATCCTCCCATTACCATCTTCCACTCCAATACATCTCAGCGGCTGCGAGTAATGGAGATTGGCCGACAACACAAAGCTTCTTGCAATTAGTTGAAGGAACGATTGCAATCTCTGCGATCAAGATGCCTGAGGACAATCAAGCTGTTAATCGATGGATTATTCGCGTGTATGAAACCGAAGGAAACACATCCTCGGTAAAGCTGGAGTTATGCCGGAAAGTGAGCAAAGCTTATTTTGTCGATACGTTAGAATGTCCTCTAGTTGAGGGGGAAGTATTCATGAATGAATCACAGATAGGCTTTGAGGTTATGGCTTTTGGCGTCGCGAGCCTATGTATTGAATTTGAACAATAGGAGGGTTGTCCGGTGAGTATCGATCAGCAAGCAGAAAAGACTACACAAACCTTAATTTATCCGGTTTATGAACAAAATGTAGAACGGATTCTGGATATGCCTCGAGTCCGGCATTTGTTCGATGTGTCTGTATTGAGACCACATATGGGCGCCAAAGATGCAATAACGTGGTTCTATGGTCGTCTAGGACAACCGGATGTTGTTATCGTAGGTATGGGTGATGCCTCGCTAATTCACCCTGTTCGGATTAGGGAAGCAGCCGGCAACACGGGAAGAGCAGCAGCCAATGAGAAATGTGGTCGTGTGCATGTTTCTTTTCAAGCGCTGTGGGATGCCAATACAGCATTGGGTCAAGAAGCAGAAGCTGTCACGGCATGGGTGGAAGGTTGGAAACTGGGTACGTATTCCTTCGATAAATATAAGACGAAGTCAGATAAGCAGGAAACCCCGATCCTTTCTTTCGATGGACAGCCCGATATGCAGATCCAAGAGGCTAYTCGCCAAGGGGAAATTCATGCTGAAGGTACGATCTGGGCGCGCGATCTTGCGAATGAACCAGCCAACTATTTGCGTCCGTTAGTACTAACGGACAAAGTGATGGAGCGTTTTGACGGAACGGGTGTGGAGATTAATGTCTACACTGGCGAGGAGCTCGAGAGGCAAGGTTTTGCCGGCGTAATAGCGGTTGGTAAAGGAAGCGCATATTCGCCTGCATTTATCGAACTTCGATATTGTACGGATGCGTCAAAACCGCTTACAGCTCTAATTGGCAAAGGAATTACGTTCGATACCGGGGGAATCAGCCTTAAAAAAGATTACGATATTAGCAGTATGAGGATGGATATGGCCGGAGCGGCAGGTGTGCTTGGAGCGCTGGATATCGTCGTTAAGAGCGGTGCGTCCGCCAACATAGCGGTGTTGGTGCCGACTGCAGAGAACGTTATATCAGGGAACAGCTTACTACCGAGTGATGTAATCCGATATGCGAATGGCCTAACCGTTCAAGTAGGCAATACCGATTCGGAAGGCCGACTCATACTCGCTGATGCGTTGATCCATGCTCATCGAATAGGGGCAGTGGAAGCGATCGATATGGCGACGTTAACTTACGCTGTCGTCGGCGCGCTTGGAACGAAGATTGCAGGTATACTCGGCGACGATGAGTTGGTGGGGTTGTGTAAACATGCAGGTGAGCCGTTTGGCGAGAAAGTATGGCAGCTGCCATTAGTAGATGAATACGAATCGTATTTGGATAGCACATATGCCGATGTCTGCAACATTAGCAGCGGTGATGGCGGAGGAGCGATTTCAGCGGCACTGTTCTTACGCAAGTTTGTCCATCCTTCATTGAAATGGGCACATATCGACATGAATGGTCCAAAAGATTCATCCTCCGCGAGTGGCCAGCAGGCTATTGGTGCGACCGGTTTCGGCGCGAGAATGTTGGCTTCGTTTGTGATGTCGAGATAAAAAGGAGGGTATTCCTCCTCTTTATTTATATTTTGTAAACGCAAACAAATACATATATAACATTAAACAACAGGTGGGTGAGCGTTGAATTTATTATTCTATCAAATGAATGTAGGAGGTTATTTATGTTGCTTATGAGAAATAAAAGATTGGTTAGCATGATTTTGGTTATGAGTTTGTGGATCAGCTGTATCAGTATCAGTTTTCCTCATGCTATTGCTTATGCTGATGATAGCAGTCAACCTACGACGATTTCCGGTTTAATTGGTGAATGGAAATTTGATGAAGTGTCAAAGGATGGCATATCTCCGGACACGTTGAAGCGGAATAATGCTATCCTTACCGATGCTGCAATAGGAAGCGGCAAGGTAGGAAAAGCCTTATTGTTAAATGGTTATCTTAGTTACGCCACTATACCGAATCAGAATTTGATAAATACAGGCAGCGATTTCTCCATGAGCCTGCTTGTCCATTTCAATTCAAACTATACAAACAGAGACGTTGTCATTGTTCAGCAGCAAGGTGAGGGCGGAGAAACGCTGTTATCACGCAGAGCAGATGGTAGATTACAATCCTCTCTAGGCGGAAAAACGACGATCGGAGAAACCGTAATTGAGTCTAAAAAGTGGTACCATGTTGCCCTTAGCAGAGAGGGTGACCGGGTTAAGCTATATGTCAACGGTGCGTTCGAAACAGCTTCGGACGATACGTTATTAGTATCGAATTATGGTGATTTTCGGATTGGAGCTGACCGAGAGCCGGAAGTGACAAATGCGTGGCCGGGGCTCATCGACGAATTCAAAATTTATGACAAGGCTCTGACAGATGAGGAAATGAAACAGGTTCCGGGTTTTAATTGGCCTATTATTTCGTTAAACGGTCATTCGGAATTGAGTTTATCTTTGAACGATACCTATGTGGAGAGCGGAGCACAAGCATCCGATTTAATGGACGGAGATATTACGGCCGATATTCAAACGACTGGTCTTGTCGATACGAGTAAAGGCGGCATCTACAAAGTGAACTATACGGTATCTAACCAAGCAGGAGATTCGGTTACCAAAGTGAGGACTGTAACTGTTATTCCACCAAAAACGTTATCTCGCGCTAGCAGAGTTTTGATTGATAAAGGGCTGCAAATGCAGACGTGGATGACAACGGATCAATCAGGTCGGAAATACGCTAGTGCAGAGGAATGGAAAAACAGTCATTTTACTACGGCTACCTATTACGAATATCCGGGCTATAACCAAACGTTCCATAACCAGGTGCCAGAAGCACAATGGTCGTTTGTAAAAGGGGCATTCGGAGATGGCTTGGGAGGCGGTCCGAAAGAAAAAGATATGACGGGATTTCTGAGTGATGCGCAAAAAGCTAATGTAGATAAGCTGATTACGATATCATTTGGAGATGAAGAAAACTACAACAAAGAGATCTTAAAAACCTTTACGGATTGGTTCAAGCTAAGCCACAGACTTTATCCGGATGTCCTCGCTCACAGCAACCAACAATCGCGTCAATGGCAAAGGGACGATTATGAAACGTACATTCGTACGGCCGAACCTGACCTGCTCACTTTCGACGATTATTTATTCTCAACGAGAGGCTCGGACAACAATCTATTTACAACAATCGTCAATAACATTAATGACCAAAGAACGATTGCACTTAAGGGCTATGACGGAACCGGGCAAAGTCCGATCGCTTTCGGGCAATATTTGCTTGGCTTCAAGACAGGTGAGATTCCTGCAGATGTAGGTCCATATATTATAACTGAATCTCAAATATACGGCGTTCCGTTCGCCACATTGACGATGGGCGGCAAATGGCTCAGCATGTTCCGCTGGGAGTATGACAGCAACGCTTTCTTGTTTTTTGACAAGGACGGTAAACCTACAAAGCAATATGAGYAATATGCCGAAATGGCAAGGCAAATAAACAACCTTGGACCGCATCTCGTACGGCTCAATAGCACAGATGTCTCTATTTTGCCGGGGCAACATAAGGATTCAAACGGAAGAATCGTTAAAAACCTAACGCCTAGAGAAACACCAATATTCGATAAGAATACTCAGCTAAAGCATCCTTATTTAAGGAGCGTTGTTTCGAAAAACTCCAGCGTTCAAGGTGGACTTAATGGCGATGTAATGCTTGGTTTTTTTGAACCTCTGCCAGATACAGAGTCGTTTTTCAACTCCACAGACATGGAATATTTTATGGTCATGAATGGACTGACCTCAGGTAACGGTAAAACGGTGGAGCAGCACGGAGAGGGTGCAGAGACGGAACAGACGATAACGGTGCAATTAAATCTAGCAAAATACAATAAGGATGCGATTAAGAGAGTAAGTAGACATACAGGAGATCTGGAACCTGTTGAATTGACGCCAATTGGCGGAAACCTCTATCAACTAGAAGTCGTCCTTAACGGGGGAGCAGCGGATTTATTCCAATTGGATAAAACAAAAGTAAATCTTGACTACATTGCTGCGAATGCTATAAGCCTGCCTGAGACACTTACAATGGATGCAGGAGAAACGGAAGCAATAGAAGCGGTTGTTTTACCAGCAGGAGCGACCGAGAAGAGTGTAGATTGGTACACATCGAATGAGCAGATCGCGACAGTAGACAGCAATGGAAAAGTAACTGCGATAGCTGGAGGGAAAGCAGTTATTACGGCAATTAGTGTTGATGGCAACAAAAAGGCATCCACTAGCATCACGGTTACTAGTGACGTTGTTCTTGTAACTGGCATTAAGGTTTCCCCCTCAACCGGAACGCTCTATACGAATGAAACGATGAAGTTGACTGCTGAGATCTTACCAAGCAATGCAACGAACAAAATATATGAATGGTTCAGCAGCAACGCTGATGTAGCTGCTGTGGATCAGAGCGGTAAGGTATTTGCGAAATTACCGGGCTCGGCTGAGATTTCGGCCAGAACATTAGACGGACGATTTGTCGCTAAAAGTACAATAACGGTGCTGGATGCAAACAGCGAAGCATCATTGTCGGAGTTAGTGATCAGTGGAGGAAAAGAGAACATTGTCTTTAATAGCGAAATATACGAATATACAACTAGGGTTAATACAAAAGTAGATGCCATTACGATTCAACCACGGCTGAAAAACAAAAAAGGCACGATGACAGTTAACGATATTCCTGTCGTCAGCGGCCAGAAGATTACAGCGAAGCTGCCGATGGGCAATAGCAAGATCGTATTCGTTACCAAAGCAGCGGATGGCATGACAACAAAAACCTATACGCTAACGGTAAAACGAAACAAAAATGCAGCGCTTGAAGCTACGGTTGTAAGTGCGACATATTTAAATAAAGATGGAGAGCCAGCTAACTTAATTAGAAACGATTACGATAACTCAAGTGAGCATTCGCCGCTCAAGTTTGCTGACGGGGATGAGGAGACGTATTTCCAAAGTGCTGCTATTACAAACCTGAATCCAAAAGGAGAGTTCAATCCTGCGCATCGGATTATGCTGCAATGGGACGACGATAATCTTCAAGATTTTAATAAACTAGTTCTTGTCGTCAATAATGCACAGCAGCAAGGTATAACCGTCATCGATACTGAAACTTCTGTAAATGGCACCACATGGCAGGAGCTTAATGCTAAAGCCTATAAACCGACATGGCAGACAGACAGTCCAGACATTTACGAGAGTGTAACCATTGATCTTCCCAATTATAAGGAATATTACGGTGAAGGTTATAAGGGGTTGAAAGGCATTTATTTGCTGCTATGGGCAGCGAATTTAAATACCGATCATAAATATGCGATCAGCGAGTTTGAGCTGTACAATGAGCAGGATGCAGCAGAGCCTGTTGAACTGACTTTAGGCGAAATACCTGGCACTGATCCTGAGAATCCCGTAATTGCTGATTGGGTATTTTCCGAAGCAAATGTGCAGCCTGGAACATCTATCGAAGCAGGCAATTTGGTTATAAAAGATAGGAGCGGCATGGGTAATGATCTTAAAATGGCCGTTGCTGGAACTCCGGGAGACAATAGGCTGTCATTTACTGAAGACGGTGCTCTTGATTTTGCAAATGAAAAAAAAGATGGCCAATATTTGACGACAGTAGCAGGCGCACCAATCAATAGGGAAAGTTTCGATAAAGGTTTTACGATTGAAGCAGAATTTAAGCTTGGCTCCAGTATTAATAACTGGATGGGAATTTTGACCCGTCAAGGGAATAACACTTTTGATCCAGGGGAACAGGAGCCGCTATCAACGCTCTCCATTTCAAGCATTCGCGAAGTTCAATGGGCAAGCACGCATGGGAACTCGAGCTCGAACGAGATCCAATCGAACTGGTCGAACTCACTTTCAGCTATTAAAGCTTGGGCGCAGTCAGATGACTATACACATGTTGCCATTGTGAATGATGGCTCAAAGACTCGATTATTCCTAAATGGTGTWGAATCCATTCGCAATCCTGAAACGGACGAAATCATAAATGGGATTGCAACCGAAGCGGGTATGGGATGGAATGTCGGAGCTTATGAGTGGGATAGAGCGCCAAGCAGTCTCTTTTTAGGGAAAATCAAACATATCAGGGTCTCTAGTAAAGCATTGGAGAAGGACCAATTCATTAAAACGGAGTTTAATTATAAGGTAAACTATGGGACTAATAATGATCTTCCGATGTTTGCACAAGATACATATACGTTTGCGATCATTCCAGATCCACAGTATGTGGTGCAATCCAAACCGGAAATTCTTGAGAAGCAGCTACAGTTTATTGCAGATAATTATGTTAGCAAGAATATTGCGATGACTGTAAATGTTGGCGACACGACACAAAGCAGTGCAGCCAAGGAATGGGCTTCTGCCGATAAGGCCTATAAGATTTTAGATCAAGCTAATGTGCCTTATATTGTTACTCGCGGCAATCACGATTTGAATGGTTCTGGTTATATCGATACGATGGGTCCCAAAAGATTTTCTGGTACGGAACATTTCAAGGGTGCTTCCCCCTCGGGATTAAGCACCTACTCGATCATTACAGCCGGCAGCTATAAGTATATGTTCCTTGCGGTAGACTCAGTGGGGAACAATTCGAGTAATACAAAAGAAAGAGACTGGGCAAAAACGGTGCTTAATGAGAACCCGAAAATGCCAACCGTCATCTTCTCGCATAATATTATGACGATCGATGGCAACGGCCAAGTAAGCGAAGGCGGTCAGGGCAGCTTATTCTGGAGAGACCTTGTCGAGAATTATGATCAAGTATTCATGATGGTAGGCGGACATATTAGCGGTGCTGGTCTGAATGTGAAGAAGAAGGCTAATGGAAATGAAGTCTTGCAGGTGTTAACTGATTATCAATCGGATATCGCTGGCGGCAACGGTTGGACAACTTTTTTTGAATTTGATGAAAAGTCAAAGGAGATTCGTGTGAAGACGTTCTCGCCATATGTTGATAGCATTCCGGTAGGGGAGCGTTCATATCTGGACACGAAATTTCTGATTGGTCCCGGAGATATGTACAACATTCCATTTGATTTCAGCATCAGATTTCGTTTTGCAAAAAATGATGCCGTTGATGTCGTCACTCCCGACGTGACAAACGACAAAGGTTCAATTAATTTAGTGCCTAAAGTTGATGCTAGAACGGGAGAAGCAAGGGCCGTGGTTGAAGAGCGAGACTGGAACAAAGCGCTTAGCACATCTTCAGCTGATGACGATGGAGTGAAAACGGTTAAAGTCGAGGTGCAGAAAGCGGATAAAGCAAAAGCATATGTCGTTGAGCTTCCGAAAGCAGCACTTCATTCTGATCTAGCGACGCATTTGATCGAGATAACGACTGCAATTGGAACAATAACGGTACCTGCCAATATGCTAAACGGACAGGATTTGACCGGAGCGAAGTCGGTTGCGCTAATTATTGCGAGCGTAGATAAAACAGCGCTTGATCCAGCTTTACAGGAGCAGGTTGGCGATAGGCCAATTATTGAGGTTGATGTGTATATCGATGGAGCTAAGGTTGCTTGGAGCAATCCACAGGCTCGAGTGAAAATTTCAGTTCCGTATACACCATCAGATGCCGAGTTAGCCGATTCGGAGCATATTGTAGCAGGGTACATTAATAACATTGGCAAAGCGATTATAGTACCGAACAGTATATATGAGCCAATTACAAAAACGGTTGCTTTTACGACAACTCATTTCAGCAAATATGCGATCATGTTTGTTCATAAAACATTCGATGATCTCGAGAACGTGAAATGGGCTAAAAGGCAAATCGAAGTGCTGGCATCCAAAGGAATTATTAATGGCACGTCTGCAACAAAATACAATCCTTCAACCACAATAACAAGGGCGGACTTTATCGTCCTGCTTGTTAAGGCGCTTGAATTAACAGCTCCAATCGATACGAATTTCGATGACGTCAGTTTTTCTTCCTATTATTATAATGAAGTGATGATCGCCAAAAAGCTTGGCATCACTAACGGCAGCGGAGACAATAAATTTAATCCGCTTCAACCGATTACGAGGCAGGACGCGTTCGTTCTACTCCATAAATCGATGAAGGCTGCCGGTATGAAGCTGAACGAAGGCACGTCAGCTGGGCTGGATCGTTTTAACGACAAAGCAAAAGTTGCGAGCTATGCGATGGAAAGCTTGACGGCGTTGATTGAAAATGGAATTGTCAAAGGAAATGGGAATTACATTCTTCCGCTGGCTCCACTATCAAGAGCAGAATCAGCTGTAATCTTGTATAACATGATCAATAAATAATGAATGGGGGAGTGCCGCTCTAGCTCAACAGGGCGGCTATTCCTTTTTTGCAATGACTGAATATGCACGATTCTTAATGTTAAATGAAAGGGTTTTCAACATTTTTGGTTTAGTTGAGAAAAGTAATTTTTAGAGGCTATTGTAAAACGGGGTAGAATCTATTATACTGACTTCAATTACCGTATGGTAGCGATTCCAGAAAACATGATTGTCCATTTATGGTATCGCTACCATACAGATTGATGAACAAAATAGATGAGCTATTAAAGACGTTTTGTTGGAGACATTATCGAACTTCGATTGATGTAATTATTGAAAGAGGAAGAACAGAATAACTGCAGCATGAAAGGAGTGTTCATATGGAAATGATGGAGATGCAAGGTGTGAACAAGCCGATGTCCCGGTTGATTATGGGAACGGGAGACCTGAGAGTATTGGACGATGCAAAACGGTTGATGCTTGATGCTTACATTGAAGCAGGCGGCAATATGTTTGATACTGCCCATCAGTACAGAGGGAAAGAGAAGATTTTGGGACAATGGCTGGCGGAGAAGAAGATCAGGGAAAAAGTAGTCATTATGAACAAAGGCGCTCACCACGATGATGGGAGTCCAGGCCCACGGGTGAACCCGCAAGCCATCCGAAAGGATCTGGACGAAAGCTTGGAGAGGCTGGGAACAGATTATATCGATCTATACGCGCTTCATAGAGATGATCCGACCGTCGAGGTTGGGCCGATCATGGAAGTGCTGAATGAGCAGCTTGAAACGAAGAAGATTCGCGCGATTGGCGCATCGAATTGGTCGCATCAGCGCATACAGGAAGCGAACGAATACGCGGCGGCGCATCAGCTAGTAGGTTTTACGTTTAGCAGTACGAACCTGAGTCTTGCTAAAGCGAAAGAGCCGAGGTGGGAGGGCTGTGTGTCTGCTGATGAGGAAACCTGCAATTGGCATGAGCGTAACAAACTGCCGCTATTGTCATGGTCTTCGCAGGCAGGCGGATTTTTCTCAGGCCATTTTACGCCAGACAATCTCTCTGATTCGGAAATGGTGAGAGTGTATTACAACGACAACAACTGGGAGCGATACCGACGAGCGGTGAAGCTAGCGGAGCTGAAGCAGGTAACGCCGATTCAAATCTCATTATCTTATGTTCTTCATCAACCTTTCCCAACATGTGCAATCATCGGACCTCGAAATCTTGATGAGCTTCATGATTCGGTTATGGCTATGAATCTACCATTAACTGCCGGGGAAGTCGAATGGCTGGATTTGAAAACGGAGGAGA
Organism: Paenibacillus sp. TAF43_2; assembly: GCF_052113545.1. Taxonomy (NCBI): domain Bacteria; kingdom Bacillati; phylum Bacillota; class Bacilli; order Caryophanales; family Paenibacillaceae; genus Paenibacillus; species Paenibacillus sp. TAF43_2. The sequence goes on along the minus strand of NZ_JBFRDK010000082.1, from coordinate 6,761 downwards.
TTGCGGAATGATCAAACACCAATTGGCGGCTCAGCTCTACACTTTAAGAAACGAAGTAAAGAAGGATTTTCCAGCTGTTTTGAAGCAATTGAGTGAAATGGGATGGGCGGCCGTTCAAATTGACGGGCTGCACGGATATGAAGCACGAGAAATTGCTACGGTGATGAAGGAACTCGGATTACGTACCGCTGGCATGCATGTAGGGCTGGAACGAATGAAGTTTGATTTAGATGCTGTGCTGGAAGAGGCTAACTTATTCGATACGAAAGACTTTATCTGTCACTCCCTGCCGGATGGGCTGCAAAACCCAGAAGGGTATGCAAGCGTGAAGAAAGACTTGCTTGAAGTGGCTGCTAAAGTTAAGGGCACGAAATATCGCGTTGGCTATCATAATCATGATTTTGAATTTCATACATCCATAGATGGTAAATTTGCACTCGAGTACTTGCTTGATGATCCAGCCATTTACGCTGAGATTGATACGTACTGGGTTCGCAAAGCTGGCCAAGATCCTCTGTCCTTCATCCAGAACTACGCGAATCGTATGCCGATTCTTCATTTGAAGGACATGACTGCTGACAGCAGAGAGACTTTTGCTGAGRTCGGATCAGGAGTTATCGATTTTTCTCCAATCCTGCAATGGGGATTGCGAAGCGGCGTTGAGTGGTTTGCGGTAGAGCAGGATTATTGCACAGGAAGTCCGTTGGACAGTCTGGCTGCTAGCCTGGAATACTTATTGAAATTGGAAAAAATGCTCGTTTAACTATGAAGCCCGCATCTGAATAACCGGAACAGCGGGCTTTTCCTTATCCAATCTATAATGAATCGAGGTTTTGCTGATGAAAACGATTCGCCTTACTATGGCGCAGGCTTTGCTGCGATTTCTGGATCAACAGTATTTGTCTGTAGACGGAGAAGAGATAAAGTTCGTTCGTGGTGTTATGGGCATCTTCGGACATGGTAACGTCACAGGGATCGGAGAAGCTCTTGAGCGAGAAACTACAGAGTTATTGTTTGTCCAAGGGAAGAACGAACAAGGTATGGTTCACGCGGCTACAGCTTACGCCAAACAGAAGAACCGCCGTCAGATTTTTGCCTGCACGACTTCAATCGGCCCAGGAGCACTTAATATGATGACTGGAGCCGCAACGGCAACGGTTAACCGCATACCTGTGCTGCTGCTGCCAGGCGATAACTTTGCATCCCGCCAGCCTGACCCCGTACTGCAGCAATTGGAGGTTCCGAGTGACTACTCCATATCGGCAAACGATCCGTTCAAGGCAGTCAGCAAGTTTTGGGATCGCATCGTCCGCCCGGAACAGCTGATGTCGTCGCTTCTACAGGCGATGCGCGTGCTGACTGATCCAGTTGACACCGGAGCGGTTACGCTAGCGCTGCCGCAGGACGTTCAAACAGAGGCTTATGATTATCCAGCGCGTTTCTTTGAGAAGCGAATCCATTTCCTGCAGCGCCGTCCAGCGGAACAGGATGCCATTTTACGTGCCGCAAATTTGATCATGCGCAAGAAGAAACCTTTAATCATCGCAGGGGGAGGCGTTCACTACGCGGATGCGACGAAAGAGCTTCTTGCTTTTGCAGAAGCATTTGGCATTCCAATAGCTGAGACGCAGTCGGGCAAAAGCGCGGTGCCGTGGAATCATCCGCTTAGCCTCGGCGGAGTTGGTACAACCGGCACGCTGGCGGCGAATCGGATAGCTGCCGAAGCAGACTTGATCATTGGAATCGGTACACGATTTTCTGATTTCACGACGGCATCCAAATCGGCTTTTCGCAACTCCGATGCCGCATTCCTTAACTTGAACGTTAGTTCATTTGATGCGGTCAAAATGGAAGCGGATTCGATCACAGCAGACGCAAAGTTGGCGATTGTCGCACTGCAGATGGAATTAACGAATCGCAGATTCAGATCCAGCTATGCTGACGGTTATATTAAAGAGTTGAAAGCGGAGTGGGACAGTGAAGTTGATCGTCTCTACGCCTTGGAGAGCGCCAATGGGTTAACCCAGACTAGAGCTCTCGGTATCATTAATGGATTCATCGAATCGAAGGATGTTGTCGTTGGCGCCGCTGGAAGCCTTCCGGGCGATCTGCACCGTGTCTGGCGTGTAACTGAACCGAACACTTATCACTTGGAATATGGTTTTTCCTGCATGGGGTATGAGATAAGCGGTGCTTTTGGCGTCGCGCTTGCGGAACCGGATCGTGAAGTGTATGCGTTAGTTGGTGATGGAAGCTACCTCATGCTGCACTCTGAGCTGATTACGGCAATACAAGAGGGCGTGAAGCTGACCATTTTACTATTTGATAACAACGGGTTTCAATGCATTCATAACTTGCAGCGCGGTCACGGCAGCGACGGCTTCGGCAATGAATTCCGCTTCCGATCCAAAGAGACGGGAAGGTTAGATGGACCGTTTATGCCGATTGATTTCTCTTTGCTTGCCCGCGGCTTAGGCGCTGCCTCATATAAAGCTACCTCAGCGAAAGAACTGGAGCAAGCGCTGCACGACGCGAAAGCGGAACAAGGACCTGTGCTGGTGGAAATTAAGGTGCTTCCGGGAACGAATACGGATGGTTATGACTCATGGTGGAATGTCGGCGTACCTGAGGTGTCTGTGAGCGACAAAGTGAGGAAGGCGCATGAGCAGATGCAGCAAAACATCAGTGCGGCGCGCCCTTATTAATTGGGAAGAAGGGATATGATGGATACGATTACTTTTGCGGGTGATAAGGATTTGGATTTTGTAGCAATCGGCCGCCTATGCATTGATTTGAATGCCAATGAAATCAATCGTCCTATGGAAGAAACGATGACTTTCACCAAGTATGTGGGCGGTTCACCGGCCAACATCTGCATCGGTATGTCGCGATTAGGCATGAAAACAGCGTTTATCGGCAAGGTTGCTGATGATCAGATGGGCCGATTCATTGATCAATACCTGCGTAATAACGGCATAGACACTTCAGGTGTCACAACGGATCGGACCGGAGCGGTTACCGGACTTGCTTTTACAGAAATCAAAAGCCCAGAGGATTGCAGCATACTGATGTACCGCAGCAATGTGGCAGATTTGTTGCTCGCGCCTGAAGAAGTTGACGAATCGTTGATAAAGCGAAGCAAGTTGCTGCTCGTATCCGGTACGGCGCTGGCACAGAGTCCATCCCGCGAGGCGGTGCTTCTTGCACTTCGTTACGCACGTAAACACGGAACGAAGGTAATATTCGATATCGATTATCGGCCATATTCGTGGGCATCTCCCGAGGAAACGGCCATTTATTATCATTTGGCAGCGGAGAAAAGCGATATTATTATTGGCACCCGCGAGGAATTCAATATGCTGGAGCGGTTCGACGGCAACGCCGAACGCAGCGACGCTGTAACTGCCGCGCAATGGTTCGGTTACCACGCTGAGATCGTCGTCATCAAGCACGGCAAAGAAGGATCGATTGCTTATGGCAAAAACGGCAGCTCACAGCGGGGTTCTATTTTCCCAGCTAAGGTTATCAAGACATTCGGAGCCGGCGACTCGTATGCAGCAGGATTTATCTATGGACTTATGCAGGGATGGGATGTCGGCCGCAGTATGACATTCGGCAGCGCTTCAGCTTCCATTGTTATTTCCAGTCATAGCTGCTCGGACGCTATGCCGACAGTGGGGCAGATTGAACAATATATGCTTTCTTCCAAACAAGCGTAATTGGAGAGGAGAACGACATTGATGACCCAAATGCAAGCACTTATACCTTTATCCAATTTTATTGGAGGCGAATGGATCGCCTCGACTTCAGGCAAGACCGAAGCTGTGTTTAATCCAGCAACCGAAGAAATTTTGGCTTACGTTCCGCTGTCGTCTAAGGATGAAGTTGATCAAGCTGTCCGAAATGCGAAAGAAGCGTTTAAAACATGGAGTAAAACGCCGGTACCACGCCGTGCTCGAATTCTTTTCAAATACCAACAGCTGTTAGTTGAACATTGGGAAGAGCTTGCACAGATCATTACCTTGGAGAACGGGAAAAACTATCAAGATGCTCACGGGGAAGTCATGCGCGGCATTGAATGTGTTGAATTCGCTGCCGGGGCGCCAACGCTCATGATGGGAAAACAGCTTCCAGACATCGCTACAAATGTGGAGTCGGGTATGTTCCGATATCCGATTGGGGTTGTGGGCGGAATTACACCGTTTAACTTCCCAATGATGGTACCCTGCTGGATGTTCCCGCTTGCAATTGCTTGCGGCAATACGTTTGTCTTGAAGCCCTCCGAGCGGACGCCGCTTCTTGCGAATCGTCTGGTGGAGCTGTTTAAGGAAGCGGGTTTGCCGGATGGCGTGCTGAATCTTGTACATGGCTCACACGATGTCGTAAATGGTCTGATTGAACACCCGGACGTCATTGCGATTTCGTTTGTTGGCTCTCAGCCCGTCGCGGAATATGTGTATAAAACCGCAACTGCGCAAGGGAAACGGGTTCAGGCGCTTGCCGGCGCTAAGAACCATACCATCGTCATGCCGGATGCTGATATGGACGGAGCGGTGACTCAAATCATCAACGCGGCATTTGGCTCTGCGGGCGAGCGCTGTATGGCATGCGCTGTCGTCGTTTCCGTTGGGAAAGCGTCCGAAACGTTGATTGATAAATTGGTCGCGGCAGCTGATAAGCTAATCATTGGTAATGGCATGGATAAAGATGTCTTTCTAGGGCCGGTCATCCGCGGTCCGCACAAGGAACGTACGCTGGGCTATATTGCGACAGGCACAGAAGAGGGAGCGGTATTGCTCCGTGATGGACGTACGGATGCCGCATCAAATGGCGAAGGGTATTTCGTCGGCCCGACAATTTTTGATCATGTGACGAGTGAGATGAAAATCTGGAAGGACGAAATATTTGCTCCCGTTCTGTCGATTGTCCGCGTGGATACGCTGGAAGAGGCGATTGAACTTGCCAATCGTTCAGAACTAGCAAATGGAGCGTGCATTTTCACTCAAAATGGCAGTCATGTTCGTCAATTCCGTGAAACGATCGACGCTGGTATGCTGGGCGTGAATTTGGGCGTACCTGCCCCAATGGCATTTTTCCCTTTCTCTGGCTGGAAGAAATCGTTCTACGGTGACTTGCATGCTAACGGTTCAGACGGTGTCGAGTTTTTTACGAGGAAAAAAATGGTTACTTCCCGCTGGTAAGCGGCTCGTTGACAGGAGGATCGGTTGATTCTGATCCTCCTGTTAAAATGCATGGACAATGGATCAAAATACCCGAAGGGAGGCATTTGAAATGAGTGAACTAATTGTAAAACCGAACCAAACTCCGGATCAGGAAGGTAATACCCTTCGGATTACTCCAGAATCTGCAGGGTGGGAATATGTTGGTTTTGAAGTGTTTACGCTAGATGCCGGACAATCACTTAGCCGTCTGACAGAGGAGCGGGAAGCTTGCGTTGTCCTGCTTAGAGGAAAAGCTGACGTTTCCACAGAGAAGTCAGAATGGAAGAGCATCGGCCGCCGGATGAATGTTTTTGAGAAAATTCCTCCTTATTCCGTGTATGTTCCATCTGAGGATAATTTCACGATTACCGCATTAACAGACCTGAAAATTGCTGTATGCTGGGCTCCAGGCAGCGGTACTCACGCAGCAAGATTGATCGAACCTGGTCATGTTGGGGTTGAGAATCGTGGCGAGGGCAGTACACAGCGGCTCGTTCATAATATTTTGCCAGAAACCGCAGATGCAGACAGTCTGCTCGTCGTAGAAGTGTTCACGCCTGCCGGTCATTGGTCAAGTTTTCCTCCACACAAGCATGACCGTGATTTTTTGCCTGAGGAATCGCTGCTGGAAGAAACCTATTATTATCAAGTTCAGCCAGAGCAAGGATTTGCAGTACAGCGTGTCTATACAGACGATCGTTCGTTGGACGAGACGTTGACTGTAGGCAACGGTGAAGTTGTACTTGTACCTAAAGGCTACCATCCTGTATCAGCTCCTCCAGGTTATGATGTATATTATTTGAACGTAATGGCGGGGCCAGTTCGTATTTGGAAGTTTTATAACGATCCGGATCACGCTTGGCTGATGCCGAAGCCACGATAAGATATATAACGAGGATTAAAATGCTACAATTGAAAGAGAGCAATGCCATTTGTAATGATGGCATTGCTCTCTTTTTAATTTCGATTACTCAAAACTTGACATCCCATTCTGTAACTAATATTATTACAGTAAGTCGAAAAAGAATAGAGGACATAAAGCATGAAATGCAAAATTAATCGAAATGCAGCAACCGTTTTAAAAAAGATGTTGAGCAGTAATGAATCAGAAGGGAAGATGATTCGTGTTTTTATAACTCAGAATCATGGAGATCATGGTCATTATGATATAAAGCTGGATACACCTACTGAACATGATGAAATTGTAAAAACAGACAAAGACATTGAAATTGTATTAGATAAACGTGAACCGCTATTAGACGGGGTTTGGATTCAATATTTTTATGTGCCGGAAGAAGGTTTCTTCATAACGAACCCTTCTACAGGTTTTCTTGAAAAATAAGGTTTAAAATATTGAAGGTCAACAGGGAGGATGCAAATTTGCATCCTCTTTAAGCATTTATAGAGAGTACATGACAGAATTATGATAATATCCGATTGCTTTAAACCCTACAGTTGGACAAAGTCTGGTAATGGAGTTCTGATGACTGCATAAAACGAATGTGCAGGATAGTGTAACTTCTTCGCGAATATTTCAAG
>NZ_JBFRDK010000081.1:0-27245 GCF_052113545.1 Paenibacillus sp. TAF43_2 | reverse complement strand
ATCGTAGCCTACGCCCTTCCGTCCAAACTCTCCGAAATAAGCGAGATCTTTACGAATCTGAGCAGGATTTAAATCAAGCTTTGTGCCTAAATCCTGCGAAGAAATGGTCTGAATCTCACGATTAAGCATTTCATTTAGTACTTGCAAATAAACGGGAAGCCTTCTGACGACAGCCTCCGATATTTTCGTTTGCTTCATCGTTTTTCCTCCTCTTCGCTGGACACAGCTTGATTTTCCTGCGGCAATGCTGCGTATTCATCCGTTAACCATTCTCTCATTCGCACGACCATTTGATCCATATGCATCGTTTCGATTTTTGGTCCTGGCAGTGAATATAAGAAGTGTTTACCGTAGTAAGTGTCGATTACTCTTGTATCATATATGATTACGATCCCTTTGTCTTGTGAAGTCCTTACTAGACGCCCAAAGCCTTGTTTAAAGCGAATGACGGCTTGGGGAATCGACAATTTCATAAAAGGATTTTGTTTCTGCCGCTGCAGCATCTCAGCTTTTGCTTCCACTAAGGGATGGTTAGGCGGTTGGAATGGCAAACGAACGATGGCAAGGCAAATCAGAGCTTCTCCGGGTATATCTACACCTTCCCAGAAGCTGCTCGTGCCAAGTAAAACGGACTCTGGCGTTTGACGGAAACGTCTTGTAAGTTTCGTGCGATTGCCGCTGTCTATTCCTTGTCCGAGCACTTGAATACCTGCAACGCTTAAAAGCTCTTTAAGCGGCTCGTAGACCTGCCTTAGCATGCGATAGGACGTGAACAGTACAAGCATTCTGCCCTTCGTTTCCTTAGCAGCATCAGAAAGCGATTTTACTAACATATCCAAATAGGTGTCATCAACAGCTGCTCCCTTGAGTACTGGGAAGTTGCGCGGAATGACAACTAATGCCTGTTCCCGGTAATTAAACGGTGAAGGCAATTGAACAGTTTTAAGCCTGCCCTGCTGTTCGTATCCAGTTAACCCAAGCTGCTCCTCTGCGTATTGAAAAGATTTTTGCACAGATAACGTCGCAGAGGTTAATACGATACTTTCTTTGACATCAAAAAAATATTTTTGCAGCTGAGCGCTTACATCTACCGGGACACCGTATAACTGTAMAGATCTGTAGCGGTATACACTGCTTGCCTCGATCCAAAACACAGAGTCCGCAAGCTCTAAGGTGATAAACGTTCTAAGCTCATCCTTAAGACGTGATAAATCACGTACCGCGCCATTTAAATCCGTTATTATCGCTTGAACACCGGAATCGTCAACACGGTCTTTAATATCGGTAACCATTTTATCGACGGTTCGAATGACTCGGTTAAGTTCAGTGTGGATATTTCCTTCAACCGTAACGCCGTCCTCCCAGCCTGCTGGAAGCTCGTTTTTCTTAAGCCGGCATACCGACTGACCATTCTCGGTTGGTCCATCCGATGAAGTTGAAGTAAAGCTATAAAACATTTCAAACAGCTTATCCCAGTGCTCCTTAATTTCTTGGAAAATAGGAATAACGGTATCAATCGTCTCCAACCAGGAAGCTTGATGTGCGTCATCCTCATACATAAGCTTCTGGCGAAGCCCAGGCAATAATCCAGAGCGCGCATCTTTATAAAGCCGAAGAACAGCCTGCGTCAAAGAGAAGTAGTTAACTTGCATACCTAGATGCTTGCCGGCAACCTCTTCCACATGATGTGCTTCATCAATAATGAGATGAGTATAGGAAGGCAATAAACGATGATCTGCTTGAACATCAGTAAATAACATTGAATGATTCGTTATCGTAACATCAGCAATGTTTGCTTCATGCTTCGCGCGATGATAAAAACATCTTTTGAACCAAGGACAAGCTCGATTTAGRCATGAATCCGTATCGCTCGCTACCGTAGACCAAAACTCAGCACCCTTGTTGCCGAAGTTAAGCTCTTCCTGATCGCCAGTTTCTGTTTCCCCAAGCCATACGACCATTTGAGCAGCTGTAACTGTATCCTCAATCGGCGATACAAGATCTTTTGTGTTGATTTTACCTTCAAATTTGCGCAAGCATAAGTAATTCCCTCTGCCTTTAAAGATCGAAGCTCTAAACTCAAATGGCAGTATTTCCTCAAGCAATGGCAAATCGCGTTGACGAAGCTGCTCCTGCAAATTGATTGTATGCGTACTAACGACAACTTTTTTGCCGTTCTGAATGCCATAATAAAGCGCAGGAATTAGATAACCAAGCGACTTCCCTGTGCCTGTACCTGCTTCTATAAGTAAATGCTGATTCTGATTTAGAGCGCTGTACACCTCTTGAAACATGGCTACCTGCGCTTCTCTTTCCTCATAATTCTCAAATTTCTGTTCGAAGCGTTGTCTTACATCAGCTAAATAATTGTCAAATGAAACATCCGTTAATGGCAGCACACTTGTACCGCCTGAACGCGGAGGCTGTTCATCGCTCCATTCGCGAACCTTCAATGCAAATTGATTAAAATAGTCATATTCATTCGATTCGAATACAGTACTATATTCCATCTGCTGCCCGGTATGCTTAATAAACCAGCTCAAATCGCTGCCGTCATCTACAAGCGTGGAAAGCCGCTGCAAAGTAAGCAGCGGCAATTTGCGAAGCTTTTTTACCGTTTCAATTAGCAATAGCGCAGTTGCATTTGCATCGCTGTCCGCGCGGTGATGTTGATCATGCGGTATTCCAAAGAGCTCAGAAACAGCTCCAAGCTGATACGTATTAATTGTAGGATATAAAATTCGTAATAATTCAATGGTATCCAGCCTGCGGCCTGCAAAAGGGCGCCGACCACATCGTGCTAATGCTTGGTTTAAAAAACCGGCGTCAAAACCAACGTTATGAGCGACCAAAACGGCATCATCCAATAACGGAACCAGCCCTGCAATAACCTCTTTGAGAGTTGGAGCATCCGCAACGACCGTTTCATCTATGCCTGTTAATTGTGTAATGAAGGCCGGTATCGGGATATTAGGTCGAACAAAGGAGCTATACGTATCGATAATTTCAAGCTCCTCTGAAACGATGACTAGCCCAACCTGCAAAATATCATCATCCGAGCTGTGTCCCGTCGTTTCTAAATCCAATACTGCAAATTTCATTTATTCCCCGATCCTCTCACAAACAGCACAGCTCCGTGCTTCCGAAATATAACGATAAGTGCTTGGGTGTTTCTTGACATGATTTCAAATTGTTTAACGGATCCTTGAAGCTGGGACAGACCTCATAAGCTTTCATAAATAATTGCTCTGCTTGTGCCAAATTCATTTGCACCGCTTGAATGCATCCTAGCGCATTATAGCCCATTGCAAGCCATTTGGGGAAGTCCGTCAATACAATCAGCAATTGAAAATGCCGCTGAGCTTCACTCCAGTTCTGGAGGTGCATCTGAGTCATGCCCAAAAACAGTCTAGCCAAATTACATTCCGGCGATTGTAAAATAGCCGTTTGAAATTGCACTGCTGCTTGCGAAAACATAAATAGCTTGTAGTAACCTTGTCCTTTGGAGATGACCGCAGCAAGCTCGTCCGAAATTTCAAAATCTGAAGCTGGACTGCTGACTGCGATACTTACAGGCACACTTGATTGAACCGCCCCTTCTGGGGCTTGTTCCTGAACTTGCGATACTGCTGCTTGATCGCCTTGCTGCTCCTTGAACTCAGAAAACTTCTCTTCAAATTCAAGCCATTGTTCAATAAATGTGTCACTTACTTTTTTGAGCTCAAGCATTTGCTTTTCGAACTGCTGCTTTTCACTTGCACCTGCACCATCGTACTGTTCAATAATTTGATCAAGCATTTCGTTCATGGATGAAAACATATGCTGGAACATACCGCATCCCGCCTTCGCCAAAGAATTAAGGAGTGTTATGTTCATTTTTTGTTTCAACGCCGCTTTTCATACAGCATCCCATTCGTTACATAATGCAGGGATTAACGTAGTGAAAGATCAAATTACAGGATTGTTGCGTGCAGCTCTTCGTTTAAAATGGTCAAGGGTCGATTGTTCGCATCCAAAATCGTTACAATCGGTTTGTGTGCTTTTGCATCAGCGTCAGTCATCATCGCATAAGAAATGATAATCACTTGGTCACCTGGCTGAACTTGTCTAGCGGCTGCGCCATTTAAGCAAATTACACCAGATCCGCGTTCACCTGTTATGACATAAGTCTCAAAGCGAGCACCATTATTATTGTTAACGATTTGAACCTTTTCATTTTCCCATATGTTAGCCGCATCCATCAAATCTTCATCTATTGTAATGCTACCGACATAATTCAGGTTCGCTTCCGTTACTGTTGCCCGGTGCAACTTGGATTTCATCATCGTTCTGAACATGCTGGTTCACCTCCGCTGTCTGTAATATCCGATTATCTATAAGCCTTGTTGCGCCAAACTTTACAGCTAATGCCAAAATTAGCGGTTGCTGAATCGTACTTAATAAAACTTTTGCATCCAGCACCTGCAGGGATGGATAGTGAAGTAGCTCCACATAATCAATTACAGCTTCACTTGCTTTCACCAATTGCAGCTTCACTTTAGCCTCCAGCCGCTCAGCCGTCATATCAGGCTCATTCATCCAATCAGAAGCCTGCTGCAGCGTTTTGGACAATACGACTGCCTGCTCACGCTGCTCCGCATTAAGAAATACGTTTCTTGAGCTTAAAGCAAGACCATCCGGTTCTCGAACGATAGGACTTGGCACGATTTCCACTGGAAAATTAAGATCTCCAACCATTTGCTGAATGACAGCAACCTGCTGAGCATCCTTCATGCCAAAATAAGCACGATCAGGAGCAACCAAATGAAACAGCTTGCTTACTACCGTTCCCACCCCGTCAAAATGTCCAGGTCTGGAAGCGCCGCATAAACGATCCGTTACCTGATTGACAATGACCATTGTCAGCGGCTTATTCGGATACATTTCTTGAACGGAAGGAATAAACACGATGTCGATCCCGCATTCTTCTGCAAGCGCAAAATCACGCTTCTCATCTCGCGGATACCGATCCAAATCTTCATTAGGTCCGAATTGCAGTGGATTAACAAATATGCTAAGCACAGCGGTATCATTTTCGGCATGTGCTTGGCGCATTAAGGAAGCGTGACCTTCATGCAAATAACCCATAGTTGGCACAAAACCAATGCTTTTATTTTCCTTGCGCACAGCAGTTAACTGCTGCTTTAGCTCAGCTTTCGTGCGGCAAATGATCATTTCAATTTGACCTCCTTATTCGCGAGGTCCTTATTTTCAGTTATGTTAAGATTGCTGCTCTCAGAGGAGCCGCCATACAAAGAAGGAATATGGGCAGGTTGTGCATTAAACACATGCTCTTCTTCAGGAAACTGGCCCGTTTTTACATCATCCACATAAGATTGGATCGCATTTCTAATGGTTGTTCCAATATCTGCATAGGTTTTTACGAATTTTTTCTCAAAATAAGGAGATGAATATTGCAAAATATCATGATATACAAGCACTTGGCCATCGCAGCCGCGACCTGCGCCAATTCCGATAATCGGAATGGAAAGCATTTCGCTGATCATCGTAGCGATTGGTTCAGTTACTAGTTCAAGAACGATACTGAAAGCACCTGCTTCTTCCAGCGCCTTCGCATCTTTCACTAGCTGCTCCACTTCGGCATCTAATTTACCTTGAACTTTGTACCCGCCAAGCTGATGAACCGATTGTGGCGTCAGGCCGATATGCCCCATAACAGGGATGCCTGCTTTGACAAGCGCGGATACATCAGATGCAATTTCAACGCCGCCCTCCAGCTTTACAGCCTGAGCACCGCCTTCTTGCATAATTTTCGCTGCATTGCGCAGTGTTGCTTCACGTCCAATGCCATAAGTCATGAAGGGCATATCAGCAACGATAAACGTTTGCTGGGCACCCCTAGCAACTGCTCTTGTATGATAAACAATGTCATCAATGGTTACTGGGATGGTAGTCTCATATCCAAGTACAACGTTCCCGAGTGAATCACCAACCAAAATGACATCAATTCCAGCTTCTTCAGCAAGCTTGGCTGAAGGATAATCGTAAGCTGTCAAAACGGAAATCGCATTGCGGTCCTGCTTCATCTTCTTAATTTTTGTAATCGTCAGTCGTTTCCTCATCAGCTTTCATCCTCCCGTTCAATGATAGGATAAACACAAAAAAACCTTTTAGCCGCTGCCAAAAAGGTCCCCAAACTGAAAAGGAAACGTTTGCTTGTTGTGCTTCCTTCTGTCTCGGTCCCTACGGCTCAGAGCAGAGTGTGCATTCCCAACCATTTACATCGTATTTTTTATCATCAGTGCAGCTTCCTTAGAATACCACCTGATGACTTTAGTTTACCAAACTTTCTTCATTACGTAAACGACTTGTAATGCGTTATAGAGGTTCGCCCATCTCTGCAGAGAAAACAGGCTTAATGGAGCCGTCCTCCAGTTGAATGCGAATAGCGCCGCTCTCTTCTAGTCCAATCGGAATTCCAACCAATTCGCCTTGTGGTGTTGTAAGGCGCACCGTTTTGCCCAAAGATACGGACAAAGCTTCCCATAACGTTACAATCGGGCTAAAGCCTTGCTCCTGATATAGAAAATACAACTGCTCCCATTCCTTCAGAAAATCAGCAATAACTTCTTCTCTTGACCATTTCTGCTGACCGCTGATGCGAAGTGATGTTGCTTTCTCCAGCAATTCCACTGGGTAATCAGCTTCTTCTAGATTTACGCTAATGCCTATCCCTGCAATAACATATCGAAGTCTTTCGTCTTCTGCGGCTGATTCAAGCAAAATACCGCTAATTTTTTTACCTTCAATCAGCAAATCATTTGGCCATTTAATTCCAATCGGAAGCCCAGTTAAACGCTTCAGGCTGCGGCATAACGCTACCGCTGTCAATAAGGTAAGCTGCGGTGCAAAATGAATCGGTACGGAAGGACGCAGCACCATGCTCATCCAAATACCTTTGCCGCGCGGCGAAATCCATCCTCGTCCCATGCGGCCGCGGCCTTTAACCTGCTGCTCAGCAACAAATAAAGTACCCTCCAAGGCGCCTTCTTCTGCTGCAGCGCGAGCAAGATTTTGAGTGGATTCCACCGTTTCAAAATAATGAATATGCTGTCCAAATATGTTGCCTTGCAGCTGATTTTCAAGTTTCTCTACAGACAGCATGTCCGGTATGCTTAGAAGTCGATAACCAAGCCGTCTTGAAGCTTCAAATTGATAACCTGCCGCTTCAAGCTTGCGAATATGCTTCCATATCGCCGTTCTGCTGACGCCGAGCTCTTGGCTAATGTTTTCTCCTGACACATATTCACCTGGTTTGTCTACAAACAATTGAAGCAAGAGCTCCTGATTCATCTGCGCGTGCCTCCTAAAATAATGCAAAACAATCTGCTGTGAAAGTTAATGTTCATCGCTCGAGCGACGCTTGCTCAAGCAAAACATTTCGTTCATTCTCAATCTCACCAAGTGCTGTTAGCAATAGTAATCTGCTTAATGTTTCACTAACCCATGGTCCAGCATCTCGTTGCAAATGATTTGTTAGATCCTTGCCGGTCACTTTAAGCTGCTTAAGTGATGAAACGGTCATTAAATCAATCCAGTTCTCCAAACGTCTTAGAAACGCAGCAGTGAAGGCTAGCTCCTGACTCTCTAGCGTTCGCATAACATGAATCCATTCGCCGCAAATCCCTTTTCCATAACGAATGACAAGGCTTAACCAGCTCGAGTGAAGCTCATGTTCATTAGTTTGCGTCGAGACAACTAGCATTTCATTATGTATCGCTACAATTGTACTTATGGTCTTACTGCGCGTATTTGAAAATTTCAACGCTTGCAGCGTCTGCTGCGCTGCCTCAACAGATATATGCAACCCTATTGCTAGTACCGCCCAGCGAGAATCAACAGCTGTCAGCTCATGCAAGCGAGAATAAATCGTTTGTGCTTGGTCTCCGTGTCCCATCTCTTTCAGTGATAACAAAGTTTCTTCATGGAAGGACTCCTTCAAATGAAACAAAAGTCCGCTTGCGGCAACAAAATGCAGCGCTCTTTGCGGAGCAGCTCCAGCTACCATTTTATCTAGCTCGACCTGCACTCGCTCCATCGCAATATACTTTAACAGCTCGCGATAACGAATGACTGCTTTCCATGTTCGCAGCGAAGGAGTAAGCCCGTAGATGCCAATAAATCTGACCGCTCTTAACATACGAAGCGCATCCTCTTGAAAACGTGCGTTCGGGTCGCCTACTGAGCGGAGCCTCTTGGACTGCAAATCATAAATTCCACCATATGGATCATAAAGCGTGCCATCGCTATAAAGCGCCATCGCGTTCATCGTAAAATCACGGCGCAGCAAATCACCGTCAAGTTCGGTAATATAAAGGACACTTTCCGGCTTGCGATGATCCTCATATGCGGATTCTTGCCTAAACGTCGTCACTTCATATGTGATGTTGTCTTGTATAACCGTTATCGTGCCATGCTGCAAGCCCGTTGGTATGCATCGCTCAAACAGCTCAAGCACCTGCTCTGGACGGGCAGATGTAGCGATATCAACGTCTTTGATTGGTATATCTAAATACGTATCACGAACTGCGCCTCCCACAAAAACGGCTTCGAAATGATGCTCTCGAAGCCGCTCAATGATAGGCAATGCAGCTATGATCGGTGTTGATAATGAAAGCCGCATGTCATGCACCTCTTCTTGCAGAGGAAATGATTAGCTATCGCTGCAAACAGCGATTGGCAAATCTGCCTCTATGCCGAGTACCCGATAATAGATCTGCTCATATTGTGTTGTAATTACATCATTACAAAACTCGTTTCTTGCTCTAAACATACAAGCCTGCTTAAACTGCTCATGCAGCTTCTCATTCGTAAGCAGCCTCTCCGTATTTTTAGCCATATCTTCGACATCGCCGATGTTTGACAAAAATCCAGTTTCACCATGAGTAACAAGCTCAGGAATACCACCAGCATTAGAGCCAATAGTTGGAACGCCGCAAGCCATCGCCTCAAGCGCAACAAGCCCGAAGCTTTCTTTCTCTGATGGAAGCAACAGCACATCTGCCATTGAAATGACTTGTGCAACATCCTCTTGCTTGCCCAGAAAATGTACACGGTCTTCAAGGCCAAGCTGGCGAATGCGACACTGAATTTTTGAGAGCTCAGGTCCTTCGCCGACTAAGAGAAGTTTCGAAGGAACCTTCTCGGAAACGCGAGCAAATATTTCAACAACATCCCCAACCCGTTTGACCGGACGGAAATTAGAAATATGCATCAAAATCTTCTCATTAGGAGCCGCATAATCAGCTCGCAAGGAAACCGCATCGCGTGGATAATAAACACGTTTATCAACAAAATTATAGGTTAAATCAATTGGTGTCGTAATATCAAGCAGCTGCCTAGTCTCTTGAATCAGATCCTTTGAAACGGCAGTTACAGCGTCGCTTTGATGGATCGCAAGACGAATTAAATCTTTTAACGATTCATCCTGTGCCAGCACTGTTATATCCGTCCCATGCAGCGTTGTGACCGTTTTTAAACCATCGCCATTCATTTGTTTCGCCAAATAGGCGCAAACCGCATGAGGCACCGCGTAGTGGACATGAAGCAAGTCAAGCTGCTGCATTTTGGCTACCTGTGCCATTTTGCTTGCTAAAGCTAGATCATAAGGCGGGTAACGAAACACATAATAATCATTAACTTCTACTTCATGATAAAAAATATTTTTATTAAAGTGTCCCAATCGGAAAGGAATGCTGTGTGTAATAAAATGAATTTCATGACCACGTTCTGCCAGTAATTTACCTAGTTCGGTTGCAACTACGCCCGATCCGCCCAAGGTAGGATAACAGGTTATACCAATCTTTAATTTTCTCGCCACTGTTGTCGCACCTCCTGTGTTCGTTACGTATAACTATTGTATTACACAAGAGCTGTACGAATTGTCAAAAATATTGTATGGCGTGAGGACGCTTAATTGCGAATCCCTCTGCATATGCCCAGCCTCTTGCTTGTCCAAGCAATGAATCACGTGCTTCTACTCGTTCTATGTAATGATTCGTTAATGGCGTGGCCACTCGGTCGGAGCCTGCTGCCGCATCGAATTGTGAACGGTAAGCAAGCAGCGCGTTTCTTTTGGTTGCTTGAAAATCACTAATATCAACGGTTAACGATACTTGATCCACATCATTTATATAGTAATAAATAAGCTGTGATACCTGTACGGCAGGCAGCTCCGGCATATAGCGGCGCAGCTTGGCGTTAAACACAGCTTCTTCAATTAATCTACTGCAAGCCACATGATCGGGATGACGATCTACCCAGTAAGGGGCAAATACAACCCGCGGCTTAAAATATCGAATTTCTGCCACAATACGTTCAATTTGATCGCGTGAAGGTTCCAAACCCCGATCAGGCAAACCCAAATTAGTACGAGCCTGCAGTCCAAGCACTTTGGATGCCTGATCCGCTTCTTGTTTCCTCAGCTCAACCGTTCCGTTTGAAGACATCTCTGCCATCGTTAAATCACATATGCCAACCTTATAGCCAGCTTGTACATGTTTGGCGATGGTACCGCCCATTCCAATTTCAGCATCATCCGCATGAGCGCCAAAAACGAGAATATCTAGTTCTGTCGTCATTATTCAATACCTGGTTTATATTTATGGACAAGCTCTCGCCATGCAAAATCACCGCGTTCAAGTGCTTTAACCAGCAGTTCAGCTGATGCTACGTTAGTAGCAACAGGTATGCCTTGTACATCGCATAAACGCAGCAAAGCAATAATATCCGGCTCATGAGGTTGTGCCATTAATGGGTCGCGCAAGAATATAATTAAATCCATTTCGTTTTGGGCAACCATCGCACCGATTTGTTGATCGCCGCCGAGCGGGCCTGACATGAACCGATGAATGGACAAGTTCGTTTGTTCCATTATCCGTGTTCCCGTCGTGCCAGTAGAGTATAGCTTATGCGGTACAAATACTTTCTCATAAGCGATTACGAAATTAACGATTTCTTCCTTCTTCCGATCATGTGCAATAAATGCAATATTCAACATGCGGTTCCCCTCTCCTGCTGCCTAATAATCTAATCCATAATATGTTCAAATCCGTAAATTAAACCGCTGTATGTCATTACCTTCTTCACAGCCACGTTTACACCAGGCATATAGCCTGCGCGATCATAGGAATCATGACGAATTTTGAGCGTTTGTCCATGGCCGCCAAACACAACCTCTTGTTGAGCAAATACACCAGGAAGTCTAACGCTATGTATACGGAATCCGTTGTAATAGCCGCCGCGCGCGCCTTCAATGACCTCTTCCTCATTCGGGTTGCCCTGTCGGAACTCTTTACGCACTTGTGAGATCAACTCAGCAGTTTTTATGGAAGTGCCCGAAGGTGCATCCAGCTTTTGATCTCCATGGTATTCAATAATTTCAACATGAGGCAAATATTTTGATGCTTCTGCAGCGAACTTCATCATCAGAATCGCACCGATAGAGAAGTTAGGGGCGATTAAACCGCCGATTCCTTTTTCGAGGCAAAGCTCGTCCAGCTCCACGATCTGTTCAGGCGTAAAACCCGTTGTCCCCATAATAGGACGTACTCCTAATTCAATTGCCGTTTTCGTATGGCCATATGCCATCAGAGGAATGGTGAAATCAACGAGTACATCTGCTTGAGCACCTTGAAGTGCTTCCTCAAGTGTTGCACTAACTATAACTCCAGTATTTGCTTTCCCAGCGAATATACCCGCATCTACAGGACCAGCAGATGGAGCGACGGCCGCTACCAATTGAAGCGACTCGTCCTCCAGCACCATTTTTACAACTTCGCGTCCCATTCTTCCACTTGCACCAGCTACTGCCACGCGTATTTTTTGTGTCGTCAATTTTATCACCTGTTCCTTTTTCTTTTTGCATCCAGTTGAAATCGCAGCAAACGCCTCTTACGATTAACGTCAGCAAATAGCCTTCTCGCTGCCGAATGGCTGGGATCGAGCCTCATTGCTTCCCTTGCATTAATGACCGCTTTATCGTATTGGCTAAGCGATGCATACAAAACGCCAAGCGTATAAAATGCATCAAAGCTTAATGGGTCAAGCAGTGCTGCTCTCTCAAGTAACGGTGCTGCCTCATGGAGCTCAGGCGGTACTTTGGCCAGCAAAAAATTAGCCTCCGCTTGCAAAATTCCGGCTTCTACGGTTTGAAGATGATATCTATACTCCGCAAGCTCGGGCGCCAGCCTAACGGCTGATTCTGCATGCTGCTTCGCTTTTGTCCATTTACCGCTTCGTGCGCAAGATACGGCGCATGTATGATAATAGAATGCATTTTCCGGTTCAACCTCAATGGCTTTCTCAAACCAATATATCGCTTGCTCGAAATCACTATTAAAGATGAATTCATAAGCCTTTTTCATGCAGCTCTCTCCATCCATCCGCCCATCCTCCTTGTACACAGGTTGATGGTACAGCATATGTATGGAGCTTGTTTACTGTTCGGTTATTTTCTTCGTCCACCGATTCGCGTCGCGAGTAGTGAATTTATGCATAACCTTATTATGCGCTTCGGTTAAATCTATATTGAGGGAATTAGCGAAGCAAGAAAGAATAAATAAAATATCACCAAGCTCCATTTCAACGGAATTATCCGCTTCATCGGCTTTTTTAGGTTTTTCGCCGTAGAAATGGTTTACTTCACGAGCAAGCTCGCCCACTTCTTCGGACATTCTAGCCATCAAAGCAAGAGGACTGAAATAACCTTCTTTAAATTGAGAAATATAATCATCAACTTCTCGCTGAATATCTGATAACGTTTTTTCCGACATCTGTACATTTCCTTTCTGTCGATAGCTATACATTCATATGTTAACTTAAAGACGCAAATAAAATCAATGTTTTTAAATTGCTTTCTTTAGATAGCAAAAAAGTCGTCTATTGCATCATTCATCAGCAACTAATTTGCCTGCTAAAAATGAATGTGCGCAATATCGACTTTCATGTCTTTATTCTAATCATTGCTTCAAAAAACAATGCATTTATATATCATTTAGGATTTATCATCTACCCATTAGGAAATAGGCTTGACTCCAAAAGGATTTTCTTTATATTTTCTCCAGCCTGTGTAAGTAAGAATGGCTGAAATAAATGCGCCTAATAAAAGTGTCCAGCGCAAGGGATTCGAAACAGGCACTGCTCCGACAACGGGAACATCCGCTTCTAATTGATTCTGATTAAACATTCGAGTGAGTGTATCCTTTAGTTCCAGCATGGATCGATTAATGCTGGCGACATTATTTTTGTCTTTGCGAGATGCTTCCAGCAGTCGATTCGTATACTGAATTCGCTCCATCAACTCTGTTTCATGCTTGCTCCCGTACATCATACTAACAGCAGGTTTAATACGATCTGCATGTTTTTCCAAGCTTATCATTACAGCTCGTGCTGCTATAGCTCCATCGTCAGTTTGGCGCTTCCAAGCTTTTTCCACACGCGAAATATCATCCAGCATGATTTTCTCATATTGCAGCCACAAGGCATTATTAGGCCTTGCAAGAGCATCAGCAGTTAATTTAATTCGGGCTGCCTCTACAAACCAGCTTGTCCCAAGTGAGCCTTTAACGAGCGTTTTCTCAATTGTATTGGCATCTCGTTCAACAGCTTGCCACCCTTCGGCATTACCAGCTGCATATTTAAGTTCTCCATCAACCAATTGCTGAAGCTGTTGGACATATTGATAAGCTGCTTGTCGATTATTTGTATAAGCCGCTTCATATAATGAGCTTGCAATATTATCCATCCGTTGAACCTGTTTACTTGGATCTGGCGTCAGCAGGGACGCAAAAGCTTGAAGACTAGCTCCGCTGCCCCAGACTAAATTAGCATAACCTATCGTCATGACGATACATACGACGAATGGAATAATAAAACGTATCTTCATGGACATCCCCCCATAATACAACTTATGAAGGGATGTCCATCGTTATACCTTCTTTCTAAAACGCCATACGAGTAATCCAGCTGCCAAGCTAAAGAAGGATAAACCGTAGGTAAATGCGCGAACCGCATCCAAATCATCGTACAATTGATCGGCAAGGTATGGAAATATACCATATGTATAATCTACTGTGTCATTTAGAAGAAGCCATCCTGTAGCTACAATAAGCGAGACAGCTCCTGCTTTCATAAATCTGAAAAAAAGCAATGCCTCAAACGCCATTCCAAGATGTGATGCCATAAGCATATAATGCTGCCAGTTCAGCTCAGACCCCTGCCATGCTCCCGCTACAATCATCGATACAGCCCATATGCCGTATTTGACTGAGCATACAACAGCCAAACCTTCAATGATGTAACGCAAAATTGTAACAAGGCCGTTTGAACGCTTAGGCGGGAACAAAAAATATAGCAAAGCAATCGTAAAAAACAAACTTGCTGTAGGTGAATCGGGTACAAAAACAATTTGCCACACGGGGTGGGTCTCTAGTGTTGCTGCTAATTGTGACTCATACCAGATGTAGCCATAAACCGTTCCAAAAAAATTAACAATAAAAAGCAACCATAGAAATGGTCGGCTTAGTAAAAATTCACGGCTCCAAAAAACAGCGAGCATGATGAATCACTTCTCCTTCGCTTTATCATTAAAAAGGACTTATATTCGAAGAAAAACCTGACCGTGTAATACGATCAGGTTTTTTTCGATGATTTATTCTGTTGCCGCTTTTTGTTTGGACAGCCAAGTCGTCAGCTGATCAATTTCTTCGGCAGATAAAGTATCAGCGAAAGCTGGCATGCCGTTACGACCATTCGTAACTACTTCTACAAGCTGCTCTTTCGACAAAACGTCACCAACGCCAACCAAGCTAGGAACAGATCCTTGGCCTTTTAGGTCAGCTGCATGACAGCTGATACATTTTGCTTGCTCAGCAATTTTCATTGCTGGATCATTTGCATCAACAAGTGATGCTTCTACTGTTGGTTTTGTGTAGTTCGGACGCTCTTGGCCTGCTAGTGCAGCCTCACGCGCCTTCTCTTCACGCTCAATATGTTCCGGTACTTGTCCGTTAATTTCAAGCTGATGCTGGTAGTGATCCCAAGAAATAACTGTCAAGTAAACGCATGCTACAAGTGTTAGCCCCATCAATGAAGATGCAATCGGACGACGGTAGAAGCGGCGTTCCTTGCCAGTGTCGAGGAATGGTGCTAGCAACAATGCGCCAAACATAACTCCGGGAATACCTACTGTTCCGAGCAAGATGTAATCTTGCGAAACATATGGGTATTTCAAAAATTGATACAAGAACAAAAAGTACCAGTCCGGCATCGGTATAAATGCCGCATTCGTTGGATCTGCTGGATAACCTAGTGGTGCTGGCTCAGCAATAACCCATACAAGAAAACCAACCAAAACGACACAGCCGACCATCCATTCCTTAAGCAGGAAGTTTGGAATAAACGCTTCCGATTTACCTGGAAAAGACGTGTAGTCCGGAGGAATGTTCGGATGGTTGTTTTTCTTAACACGCGAGTCGCCTACATAGACAACCTTCTCGTTCGAATTATGACCATGCGCCATAAGTATGCCTCCCTTCGCTTAAAGTGGTCCCGAAATACCTTGTTTCCGAATCATGATAAAGTGCGCTGCCAACATTGCAATCAAAGCGCCAGGTAAGAAGAATACATGGATCGCGAAGAAGCGAGTTAGTGTTTGTGCGCCTACGATATCGCCGCCGTAAAGGAATGAAGCGAGATACGGTCCGATTACCGGTACGGATTCAGCAATTTGGACACCAACTTTTGTTGCGTAGTAAGCTTTGTTATCCCAAGGAAGCAGGTAACCTGTAAATCCTAGGCCTAACATGATGAAGAAGATGAGCATTCCGACAACCCAGTTCATTTCCCTCGGCGCCTTGTAAGAACCGGTAAAAAACACTCGAAGGGTATGTAAGAACATCATAACAATAACTAAGCTTGCCCCAAAGTGGTGCATGCCTCGAACGATTTGTCCGAATGCAACCTTGTGCTGCAGGTAATCAACGCTTGCATATGCGTTGATTATGTCCGGAACATAATACATCGTCAAAAACATACCGGACAAAATTTGAATAACAGTGATAAAAAACGTCAGACCGCCGAAACAATATACGAATGCAGAAAAATGATGCGCCGGGTTAACGTGCTCAGGCACTTCATGGTCAGCCACATCTCTCCACAGAGGCGTAATGTCAAGACGCTCGTCGATCCAGTTGTAAACACTTTTAAACATCTGCCATACGACCTCCTTATTTCATTCTTGTATTCGGCATTACTGGACCCAAGTACACGAAGCCGTCTTCAAGCTTCACTTCATACTCATCCAATGGGTTCGGGGCAACTGTAATGTTTTTCCCGTCTTTCGTGTAGCGCGCATCGTGACAAGGACAATCGTATTCATTTTGACCTTTTGTGTTCCATCCGATCGTACAACCTAAGTGTTTGCATACTGGTGAAAGTGCAAAGATATTGCCATTCGCATCCTTCGAAATCCAAGCTGCAAGCTCTGGGTCACTTACGTACCAACCGTCGATCTGATGAATTTTAAATTTGAATTCTTGCGGTTCGTTCGTAATTTTGCTCTCTTCCACAACTTTTACGTATGTACCCTCGCCCTTTTTCTTAAGGAGTGGATCCACTGCGAAACGAACCATTGGTAATACCGCGCCGCCCATCATAAATGCAGTTGTGCCGCCAAGCGTATATGACAAAAATTGACGCCGGGACATTTCTTTGCGCTGAACCGGTCGATGCGCGGTCTCGTGTTGTTCATGGTTACTCATCTTCTGTTCTAACCCCCTTTGCCAACCATATCTCGCGTCTTGCCGCAGGGCAAAAACACATGACGAACTAGGACATAACTTATAATAGCCTAGGTGCTTGGGAGCGTCAAGAATATGGCTTCATATTTGAACGTTTATCAAATTATCGTTCAATAATTTGTTATCATTTTGTCACATTTGACCTTGTCTGGCATTTGTTTTCCCCGAAATCTAACTATATTATACGACAATTTTATGAAAATCATGTAGCTTGTCCACTCCATAAACTCCGTATCGCATTTGAAACATCAGATTGCTGCGGAAACTCACCATCTTGATTCGGACCAAACCATAAATCCACTTCTGGACACTCGGCAATCAATTGATTGTTTGCAGTTACCGCAATAACATAACGAAACCCGCCGCGCTTCGCCGCAGCACACCACTCATTTAAATGCTCTGAGAGACGCTCGCTGTCGGAGATGTAATGCCATGCAGGATAAGTGACCACCCTCCCTTTAAAAGGGATTTCAATTAAATCCATTATGTCCCTAAGCTGTTCAAGCCATTCTGTTGCCTCATACGGCTTTGCAGCATTCGGCATTCCAGTCACAGGAAGCAGGCAAGTATCCAAATATGGACTTAACTCATCCCATTGCTCTTTTGTTATTTCACTAAATTTCATCGTTTACATTCTCACTCCTTAACATAATTGCAGCCTTATCAACATCACTGCTTCTATGTTAACTCCATTTCCGTTCATTGCCAAACCAAATGTACAGAAAAAAGCCTCCCTGTGTCAAAACGGAACAGATTCGTTCGCATTTAACTGGGAAGCTTCCTCGCTCAATCGTCATTTTAACAAAAAAGACGATACGCGTTATTTTTTTAAAGCATTTAGCTGTTTTGCGAGACGGTAAAACGTATCCTCGTCACCAGCGGCCAATGCTTTGTCAATTGCCGTATAAATTTGGTTGGTTTGAAATTTCAATACCGCTTCGTCAAGCACAAACTCTGCGGCCAAACCTAGCATGGCTTCATACGTTACTTTCATTTTGTCCATAGGATACACCTCCAAACCGGCGTTAAGAGATCCTATATTCTATTCCCTTTGTCACGTAGCTCTCCATCGTTTTTTTCATACGCAGTAAATCGTCCTCTGTTAACTCTCTTACGACTTTGGCGGGTGATCCGATAGATAGAGTATAGGATGGTATTTTTTTGTTCTCTGTAACAATCGAACCGGCTCCTATTAAAGCATATTCACCAATGTCTGCGCCGTTAAGTACGATTGCCCCCATTCCAATTAATGTGCCTCTGCCTATCGTACAGCCGTGTATTATAGCGGCATGGCCGATAGACACCTCATCAGCTAGAATCAAAGGTTGATTCACATTCAAGTGACCGACGACTCCATCTTGAATATTGCAGCTATGACCGATTTGTATAGGTGCAAGATCCCCTCGCAGTACTGCATTAAACCAAACGGTGCTTTTCTCAGCAATCGTTACGTCACCAATTATTTTTGCACCTTCAGCTATGTATACATCTTCATGAATCTTTGGCATTACGCCTTTGTATGGGATCAACATTTTTTTCTTCAGTCCTCTCCAAGCGATCAAATATAACAAGCCATTTCTGTCGTATTCTTATACTGTAGCTTATATTTGATCTTACTCCAAGAGTACGATTCCCAAAATCAATGGACCACTATCGGACCTGATTCCTCAAGGCTCACGCCAGCAACTACAGCTCGTCCTGCCTTGGTCATACGGACTACAGCCCCATAAATCGGATGCTCCCCAAGCCGAAGCAGCCCCAAATGAACCATCATAGCCATAATTCTCTGTTCCAAAATCGTATTTGCATCATCGTAAAAGTAAGGCTTTATGAACGGAACAAGTACCGTTCTGAGCGACTCAACCGTCACCCATTCCACAGCGAGGGTGTTAATCCAATGCACGAGCGACAGTAAATGTGTAATTGGTCCCTTGTATAGCTTCAACCAATATCGATAGATTTGCTCTGCTTCGCTTGAAGGCCTGCTCTTCATGCGCTCTTCACCTAGACCCGTAACTRTCAAAAGCGTCTGATTTTCATTAATATACTTTGCGTGATAACAGTAATCGTATACGAACGAGAAACGATTCGGATATTGGTTAAAATGTCTGCCATATCCAAAACGCCATGCTCCTTTTGCAGGCAGCTCCTCTTGCACGCCAAAACGATCAAGCAGCTGCAGCGTAAATCGCTTGTACATCGACCCATCAGCTGTTAACTGGATTTCATTATGGTACGTGTAATGAAGCAGATGAGTAATATCGTCGTGAATAAGCATTTGCTCATCCCGGTAAATAGGCGGCTCATCCGTATACTGCAGATCAGCGGCAAACCTCTTCGCAAGCGTATCGCGGAAGCGCGTCTTCAAATCGTTTGGAACCTGAAAGAGATATCTGCTTGGGCCGCTGAAGCCATTGAACAACCAACCGTGATGCTTGAATTTAGCTATCATTTCTCGCGGGCTAAGCTGCTTTTCGACTGCTTCTGTCTTTTTTTTGCTGCGTTTTGTTTTTTTCGGCGGGTCTAACTCCGGTTTGATGATCTCTTCTCCAAATCTGCTGTGCTGCACCCGAGCGAGCAAATCCTCTAAACTAAAGGAGTTTCTTGCTTCGAATAGCAAAGAGTTGAGGAATCGTAAATCCTCCATCTTCATGCTGCTTATTTGCGCTTCAAAAACATCATTTCGACTTACGGTAGAGAGAATGGATTGGATCAAATCGTTTTTGGAATGTCCATTGCATTCGCAACGGTAAACATCTGCAATTCTGCTAAGTTGTTGAATATCAGCGTACCCTAGCATATCCGATAAATTCATAGCTCTCTCCTTTCTACAGAAGCCGCCTTATCACTCGGGCGCCCCGCTTCGTAAGGGTATTGTGTAATGAATAAGCGTCAGTTGATATCATTATGGGAAAATATCTATTGTTTTATAACCTAGATTTCAAGGAGTTTATACAAAAAAAGCCGCACCTTTAAAAATAAAGGCGCAGCTCGTATGCGATTCCTATGCTTCATTTAAATGGATCGTGCAATTATACAGCTGGGGATGCCATTTCTCATCTCGCAGCTCCAGGATAGAATAAGACAAGTTGGATAAATATTGATCCTCAAGATCCGAACATATCTCTTCCATAATTTGAGCCAAAAAGCTGCCATGAGAAACGACAAGCAAGTTGCGCTTTGGATACTTCAGCTTCCATTCATTAATTGCGCTCAAGCCTCTTGATCTGACCTCATCATTAGACTCTACACCTTCAGCAATTTCTCGCCAATTCGTTCCCCAGCGTTCGTGACGTTCCTGCTCCCTCGTGCCTTCAACCTCGCCAAAATACCTCTCTCTCAAGCGCGGCTCACTCTCAAGCAAAGGAATATTTAACTTCGAAGCGATAATCTGTGCTGTCGCATGAGCCCGCTGCAGATCACTCGATATAACGGCATCCCATATCTGGTCTTCGCGGCTTAAACGCTCTGCCAATGCTTTGGCTTGTACAATACCTACTTCATTCAACGGAATATCCGTTTGCCCTTGAATCTTTCCTTGTTCATTCCAGTCCGTCTTACCGTGGCGCACTAATCCAATCAACAATCCGTATTCAGCTCCTTTATATAGTAGACATAACAAAAGCTCCCTAGGGAGCTTTATCATACATCAACATTAGCTTCGTGTTCTAGAGAGCCAGTTCAAAATTAGCAGCGTCATAATTAGTCCAAGCAAGGACAATGCAACATAGTATTGCGGGAAGGCCGGCATAACCTTTAGAACGAATGGCTCGCTAATGCTTGCAACCGGAACCTCTGCATAAAATCCTGCTGTAATTAAACCATCACCAGACGCATTTGCTGTGTCCATCAATCCGCTTAGCTCGGCAATTTCAGCTTGCGAAACACCGCCTTGATTATCAAATATGAATACAAAGAATGCACTTGCAAACAAAGCCATGCAGGCTGCAACGATCAGCGCAATATTACGGCGAAACGACTTCGAAAACTGATAGCTTTTGTGCGGAACGGGCATTAACCAAGATTCCTCAGCGTAAATGCGATCCATCACATTTCGATTCACATGCTCCATAGGACCGAGGCTCTCGTCTTCCTCCGATAGGAAACGAATGATATCCTCGCTCTCTTCCCACAGCTCAAACTGCTCCGCACATGTCTTGCACTCAAGCAAATGAGTGTCTATTGCTATCCGCACTTCATCGTGATCAGCTAAATCCCAATATTCGCCGAATTTGTCTTGCGCATCATTGCAATTCATCTCGTATTCATCCCTTCGAATTCCTCCATCAGCGGCGATTTTCCGAAATACGGCTCCAGCTGCGTTTTTACGCTTGCTCTTGCTCGGAATAGCAGTGATTTAACAGAACTGACCGTTTGTCCTAAAATATTAGCAATTTCTTGGTAGTCCAGCTGGTCATATTCCCGAAGAATAAGCGCTGAGCGTTGTTTTTCTGGCAAATTGTTTATCGCTTCTCGCACCATCGCCATACGTTCATTTCTAAGTACATGCTGCTCAGGAACCGCATCAAGCGCTGCGACAGGCTCGAATCCAGATTCATCAAGCGATACATGCGCTGATTTTTGCTTGCGAAGCTCGCTAAGTACTGTATTTCGTGCAATTGTATACAACCACGTCGAAAAAGAAGCATCCAATTCTCGAAACGAATGAAGGCTGCGGTAGGCTTTATAGAACGTCTCAGAACACAAGTCTTCGGCCATAAGCTCGAGCTTTGCACTCTTCAGCATGTGATAAATAAACGCTAATATTTTTCGTTGGTAGCGCCGCATAAGCTCGGAGTACAGCTCGACATTGCCATCCTTTATCTCTCGTATCAATTGGGAATCAGTCATGACAGGCGAACCTCCTCCACCTGCGGATTATTCCCGGACCGCCATATAGCATTGTACCGTCCCGGGAACGAAAAGTTGCGGTGTTTATCATAATTAATTCAAAAAACATGAATATACATATAATTCGTGTTTCGAGGGCAAATTCCTGCCTCTTTCGACAAAAGGATAAAATACAATAATTTTACAAATGCGGATGCGCAAATATACGTTTTGGACTCAAGCTGATCAATAACTATGTATTGGAAATAAAGTTTTATTCTACTCGCCTTAAAGAGTTCTTGCAATATAAATCGCTTTCTTTAAGCTGGGAAAGGTTCACATTCATGATTTTTGACTTCAATGGGGAACATGACTATGCACAATAATTTAAACAACAACTTGGAGGTAATAACCGTTATGAAAAAAACAATTATCGCCGTTTTCTCAGCATGTTTAATCTTTAGTGCAAGCTCTGCTGTGTATGCTGCTGCTCCTGTATCTGAAAAGGAGATGCACATGAAGAAAGCGGAAGAAAAGAAAAAACATCACATGCATGCGAAAAAAATGGAAGAGCAAAAGAAACATAAAATGCATGCTAAAAGCCTTCATGCAAAAAGCATTCATACAAAAAAAGCGCATGAAAAAAGTCTTCACGCAAAAAGCATGAAAGCAAAAAACTTAAGAGCAAAAGAGATTACTAAAATGCCGAAAACCGGCTTCGGCGGCGCCAGCGAACAAGCTGA
Organism: Paenibacillus sp. TAF43_2; assembly: GCF_052113545.1. Lineage (NCBI taxonomy): Bacteria > Bacillati > Bacillota > Bacilli > Caryophanales > Paenibacillaceae > Paenibacillus > Paenibacillus sp. TAF43_2. Next base: position 4,813 of record NZ_JBFRDK010000081.1, on the reverse strand, counting down.
ATAAACAGTAAAAAGTGAGGGGAGCTGCTTTCCCCTCTTTTTCTAACTTTGAAAAAGTTCATATTGCAAATGATAGCTGCAGCTATTTTAGCCGGGTGTACAGCCTGCAGCTACTCAAATGATCAAGATCATGATATTAAGGCTCAATTAACAAAAACAAAATCTGAATATAATGAACCCATTGTAAAAGCAGAAACCTTGACGAGTCCACCGCCTTCAAATCATAATCCAATCATTTCGAAAACAATTTCTAAAGTAAAGTTAGAGGGAATCGTACCCGCTAAACTTTCCATTCCCGCTTTAGAAATCGATGCGATCATAGATCCAGTCAGCATAACAGAAAACGGCCAAATGGATGTTCCATCAAGCACCAAAAGGGTAGGACTATTATCTAATGGCATTCTTCCTGGCATGGTGGGCAATTCAGTTATAGATGGACATGTTGACAGCCATACAGGACCAGCCGTATTTTACAGATTAAAGAACATAAAATTAGGTGACTTGATTTCAATAAGAAGTAAAGAGGACTGCACCATCGATTTTATAGTGGAATCAATTGAGATATTTAAAACATCCGAGGCTCCACTTTCGAAAATTTTTGGTCCTGCGGACGAGTCTCGTTTAAATTTAATTACATGCACTGGAAAATTCAATCGTAAAAATCAAGAATACTTAGAGCGGCTCGTCGTTTTTGCAAAACGACACTCCGATAAAAAAATATGCAAAACTGCAAGCAGCTAAAACCCATGATCTGWTTCAGTTATATAGTGGAGGTCAAAACGACGCCATTACTTGAATCATTGATGGGTTTTTTTCTAGCGTATTCATACTTCTAACCGCATATGTGATTTACTTTTTTATCACATATCCTCTCTTACCTATCTCCTTCTACTAGTCACATGACACAGAAACTATGTCTCTGTAACAAACACACAAACACTTGAATAGATACGAACATATCTTATATTGCAGTCAAATAAGAGGAGGTTTTTAAATAATGGCTCATAATATCGGTATTATCCTCGTTCTTTTCATTCTATTGGTTATTGTCGCTTGCAGCTGCGGTGTTTTCGGCCGTAATGAAAGAAACGATGACAGAGAAGAAAACAACTATGTAAGCAGCAATGAAAACAATAGAGTAAGCGACAGAGGTTACAACGGCGGTTGTGGAGTAGGCTATTAATCCCTCAATTCAGCTTCAGACATGGATAATTTGTATTTACCTGCCAAGCAACCAATAACTATACGGCATCCATGTATAACTTACGTTCAAAACAGCAGCAAGGAGGTGAATTTCTAATGTCAGGATCAGTTGGCGGTGCTCACAATAACATTGGATTTATTCTCGTATTGTTTATATTGTTAGTCATTATTTCTTGCAGCTGCGGTATTTTCGGTGGCAGATACTAGTTATATATTAGTTCCAGCTTAACAAGCTTCCATTAGATTATTTGCTCTATCTTCATTTACTAGTCTAATGACATTGAAACTATGTCTATGTAACAAACACACAATCAAAAAATGAGAGTCAATCATACGTTATATAGTAGTTAAATAAGAGGAGGTTTTAAAATAATGTCTCATAATATCGGTACGATCTTGGTTCTTTTCATCTTATTAGTCATTGTTGCTTGTAGCTGTGGCGTATTGGGCCGCAATGAAAGAAGAAATGAAAATCAAGTTGAAAGTGTCAACGAAAAAAGAAATGACAGAGTGAGCGACAGAGGTTACGGCGGCTGTTGCGGAGGCTACTAATCCTATTTTCACCACTCTACTCGCTCTATGAGATGGATAAACATACTCTATCTACCCATTATCCTGTCTTATAGCTATAGCTTTAACTAACTTGCTCTATAAGATAATACAAGGAGGTGAATGTTTTATGTCAGGATCAGTTGGCGGTGTAAATAATAATATTGGTTTTATTCTTGTACTCTTCATTTTGCTCGTGATTATCTCTTGCAGCTGCGGAATTTTCGGCGGTAACAACTACTAATCATTAGCTATTGGATATGACTTATTCACTTGTCCTACAGACTGCAGAGTATCCTTAACGGTCTTCCCTATACAAAACCTCTAATCCCCTAATATAGGCTAATGATACTGGGCATATGTCACCCCATGACAAATATCCAGTCACTGAGCTTTTGCAATGCATACCTTACAATGTATTCAAGTCGCAAGGAGGTGGATGTTTAATGTCAGGATTCGTTGGTGGTGCTAATAATAGCATTGGTTTTATTCTGGTACTGTTTATTTTGCTCGTGATTATCTCTTGCAGCTGCGGTATTTTCGGTGGAGGTTACTAATATAAAATAAATGAAGGGCTTACTGCTGCTTTCATGCATTAAAAATGCTGAATACACTTAAGCCTCTCCAGAAGACCCATTTATGTGGGTCTTCTTTTTTTTCATTCTGTTTCTAGTCCTTGCTTACATAGTCAAAAAATGTCTACACACGGAGCAAATCGTGCTGGCAGCTGCTGAGAGAAACATTTGTACTGTCGTTATTTGACCAGCTCTCATTTACGGACGTGGTGACGGTTTAGTTGGGGCAACTATTCAAAGAACGAAGCTTACTCAATTCGCCAAATACGTTGGTGATGGACTTAACGCGTGGTCAACCATTGATGTAGATGACTAAGCTAACCTTTATGCATGCTCTTATTCATTTGCATCTCCTGGATCGTTATTTAACGCAGCTTCCTGGGAAGTCATTACGACCAAAGAGCTCATGCTAGCGATTGGCAAAAATACCGGCGTCGATGAAATTGAATCGTGTAGTTATGAAGAAGCTGTTCATGTTTTGGGCCCTGCTGCTTGGGGAGCGAGCATTAACCAAAGAATATCTGGTTTACGTGCTGAACAACAGCTCCAATGGAACTCCTCTGCCAACTCGATTGTCAAAGAAATGGAGAAATGCTCTTACCAAGCTATGGCAAAAATAAAACGATAGTCCGTTACCGGACTATCGTTTGGATGCTGTGCTATCTACATAAGAATGGATCGTCGATCACTTGAATCCAGACATGAGTCACAGCAGCTGAATCCCCATCAACATTTCCTAATTTATTTTTAAATTATTTACTAAATTAATAATGATGTCAAGATGGAAAGCCAAGCTTCATTTTTTATGGATGGATCAAAGTTAATCCCTTCCTTATCCTTCATTTAACGGTTTAAACGTCCTGCCCGCGATGAGTATGTACTGTAATTCATTTGGCTGAATGATCGTGCCTCCACCTGCGTTTAATTGTTTTTTGATGATGGCATCCTTTTTAACAGCTGGTCTTGGCCTATCCTTAATATCCACTGTAGAATCATCTGCATCCATGATGGATGAGTGTTCAAAATATACGATAGTATGCAGATCCTCTTGTCCCTCCGGTATATCTTTCCCTGTACTATTTTTGGCAGTTACGGTTAGATCAATGAGCGATACTTTATTTTTCACAAAGACATTATATGAAATTTCTATTGGCTGGAACGCATTGGGGTCTGCTGTTCTTGCTATCCCTACTCGGTCATCGTCAGAAAGGTACTTCAGTTTTCCTTGCTTTAATAATCGTTCGTCATTCAAAGTGATCACATTATTTTCATTCGTGACTTTAAAAGAGAAGGAATCAAAAAGTATACGAGCTGGAACGAGCAGAAAACCTTTTTCCACTACTGCTTTAGTGTCCATCTCTACATTTTGACCATTAACCTTTGCAGTCTTATTGCCTGCCTGAATTTGAACAATGTTCTCCCCTTCTTTAATTTCGGCTGTTTTCGTTTGGTTATTATAAGAAACTGCAGCACCCAGCAATTCACTTACAGATCTTAATGGTAAAATCAATCGATTCTGTTTATCTACATAAGGTTCCTTTGGATAGGTATATGCCACATAATAATTATTCATTTTCAAAATAACGGGTGTACTTTTTTTTGGAGCAGCATAACTGACAGCTGTTATGGAAAACATCATCACACCCGCAATGGTCAATTTTATTAATTTTCTCATCATTTAACAAACACTCCTTTTTTAGCATTTATCGATAAAACGTATTTCTCTAACCATTTGTTGCACTAAAGCCCGAATTAGGTAATGCTTTTCAAATTTTGAAATGATATATTGAAATCATGAGCTAGGAAAGGATGAATGCCGATGTTATGCATCTATATCGAGAATACTTCAATATTACAAATGTTAATAATCTACCTATAAATCAAAAGGATGGTACTATTTGAAAATTAACAATAGCAATAATATCCCTGTCCGTTTTTTCATAAACGACAAAATTAAGCTTGAAAAAAATGCTTTAGCAGAACTTGATCAGCTCCTCACCGTAAATGAATCTGTAGAAACCCTGAAACAGCACACTAGCGGTTATTTTACGAACGAAAATGCAAAAATTGAAGCGGTAGCGATCACTCCCGATTTCCACAAAGGCAGCGGCATTCCGATTGGTACAACTATCTTCACCAAAGGATTTGTTATCCCTCAAGCTGTAGGCAATGACATTAATTGCGGCATGCGGTTATACACGACATCGCTGAAGGAAGATGATATCCGGTCGAATCTTAAACAAATCGAATCCGATATTCGTCATATTTTCTTTGAAGGCGGACGCCATATTCCAATGACAAGGGTGCAGCGTGAAGCTATTCTCAAAGAAGGATTAATGGGTATTCTCGAGACACAGAAATCGATTAAGTGCAATGGTTTATGGGAATTTTATGATGCGAAGCAGCAAGAGGACGACCTTTTAAAGGTAAATCGATTTGGTTCATTTATTACGGATAAAGTAGATGGACTGGACAGTTATCTAGGC
>NZ_JBFRDK010000080.1:0-27892 GCF_052113545.1 Paenibacillus sp. TAF43_2 | reverse complement strand
ATACATAATCAATTGCCAACCGTAACGAACCCCATAACCTTAAATGACTTCAATTCTTAATAAATAAAATGTAACGAACTCTAGTTACCTTATTTCTTTTATTTGGTCTCTTTTCTTGATCAAAAGTGACTAATAGCGTTGCTATGATTCGTTAGCATCTTTAAACATCTATTTCCGTAAACATAAGCTCTTTACGGTTCGTTAGAATCTACACGACGGGAAAACCTGACAGTTTGAGCCCAACTTACACAATAAATCCTTATTACTACGTCACTCACTTTACGATCACCAACATGCCAAAAACTAGTTTACTAAAACCTTTATAAATAATTTACGTATAATCTCCTTAACTGCATAAATCACATCATGTTCTATTCAGCTGTTTAAAATAACCCCTTAATATAAGATCATTCTTTAATACTCCAAATTATTAATATAATAACAATTTAATATTTATTATAAATTTTGTCATGTTGCCCCACAAAAAAATCCACTCCTCTTATGGGGTTTAAAGCCCAATAAAGCAGTGGATTCAAATCATATCGAATTTAAGATGACCTAGTTGAAAGGTATGAAGTCACACAATAACTAGATTATAGATAGTTAGGAACAACGAGTTTCCCTTTAACGATTCTCCCTTCTACATTCAGCTAACTTTATGCTCAATCCTCAGTTTATCAGCCACCATTGCGATGAACTCGCTATTAGTAGGCTTTGATTTGCTGATGTTGATCGTATAGCCAAACAGGTGAGAGATGCTGTCGATGTTGCCCCGTGTCCAAGCCACTTCAATGGCGTGGCGGATAGCGCGTTCAACGCGAGAAGGCGTTGTTTTGAATTTCTCAGCAATGGCAGGATAAAGAGTTTTTGTGATGGCACCAAGAATTTCGATATTGTTATAAACCATCGTAATCGCTTCACGCAAGTACTGGTAACCTTTAATATGAGCAGGTACTCCGATTTCATGAATGATGCTCGTAATGTTGGCATCGAGGTTTTTCCCTTTAGGGATAGGAACGACGTTGGATTTCATTGAAGAGGAGCTAGTTGTGAAGCTGCCCGTTGAAGAGTAAGTTGGGTTCCCAACAAGCTGACGAATACGATTAGCTAAAATATCCATGTCAAACGGCTTCAAAATATAATAGGAAGCACCAAGCTGTACCGCTTTTTGAGTAATGTTCTCTTGGCCAAAAGCAGTCAGCATAATGATCTTGGGCATAGGAGATAGGTTTATTTCTTTCAACCGTTCAAGCACACCTAGTCCATCCAAATGAGGCATAATAATATCAAGGATAAGCACATCAGGAACTTTTCTTGCTTCCTCCAGATGTCTTAAAACCTCTTCTCCATTATACGCGACTCCACTCACACTCATATCACTTTGTTCGGATATGTATTCCGATAACAAGTTAGTAAATTCCCGGTTGTCATCTGCTAATAATACTTCGATCTTATGCAAGTTGTGGTCCTCCCTTAAATGATATTGATGATTTCGCTCACTAGTTGTCTAATCTAAAGTTTTCGACATGTGGAGTTCAATTCCTTCTGTCGAAAATTATTTTTCTTTATTTTTTTACGGGGATTCGATATAATAAAAAATTTATTACATGTACCGATGATGTTCGTTCTTCTTCGACAAATTTCATTGCTCATTTACGCATTGACGCGGTTTTTAGATAAATGGATTTAATTAAAAATAACGCCCGCCAAAGCTGCTGTTCAGCTCAAGTGGGCGTTATTTTCTAATAGCAAGCCATTATGCAGCTTCGCCGATATGTCCGTTTGCCGACTTCAGCAGCACTCCTGCATCCTGCAGCATCCATTCGATAAAGCAGCCATATCCTGATGAGGGATCATTAACGAATACATGAGTGACAGCTCCAACTAATTTGCCATCTTGAATGATCGGACTACCCGACATCCCTTGAACAATGCCCCCGGTTTTGTTTAACAATCTTTTGTCCGTTATCTTAATAACCAAACCTTTTGTTGCTGGACCAGATTGCTTTGATACATGCACGATTTCAATATCAAAGCGCTCAACCTTCTGTCCATTCACAACAGTCAAAATTTGCGCTGGCCCTTCCTTAACATCTTCAGCAAATGCGACAGGAACAGATTTATCACTGTAACTGTGAGTAGGAACTTCATTCATTTTGCCGAAAATGCCAAACGGAGTGTTTCGCTCAACATTGCCTAATATTTTGCTTTCTTTCACAAAATGCGCTCTTTTTTCTCCCGGCTCGCCATTTTGGCTTTTGTTAATGGACGTAACGCTGGACTGTAAAATCTGGCCTTCGCCAACATCAATCGGAGTTTGTGTGTCCATATCCGTGATAACATGGCCTAATGCTCCATAAACACCCTGATCTGGGGCATAAAACGTTAATGTACCTACGCCGGCTGCTGAATCACGGATATATAAACCTAAACGCCATGCCTTATCTTCCGCATCAAAAACTGGATTTAAAAGCGTCTTGCCTAATTGCCCATCTCGCTTATAGGTTACCTCTAGCGGCTTCTTCTCATTGCCAGCCTTCTCACTTAGCTCCGCAATCCTGTTTACTTGATTAATGCTTGTACCATCAATCTTCACAATTAAATCGCCTAAACGCAGTCCTGCGGCCTCACCAGGTGATTGTTTCATGCCGTTGCTGCCAGCTACCTGATGATGTCCTACAACTAAAATGCCCGATGATTTAACTTTGACTCCAATCGTTTGACCGCCTGGAATGACACGGAGATCAGGTACAACATTAACCTTTACAGTCTTGAATGGAATTTTACCAAATAATTTCACTTTCATTTTCGTTTGACCGCTTTGACTCGACTGCAGTGACAGTGGTTCATTCAAATTTACGGATAAAGAATGACTGGTTGATCCGTTAATCTGAAGCATTTGAGGGTCGACCGTTACTTCAGCATGAACGGGCACTCCATATTGTAAACGTTTCAGTTGCCCGGAGAATAAACGAAGTTCATTCGGGATTGCGGCAAAATGTTGAAACGGGGTGGAGCTTCCGATCATGCAAATGAAGAAAACGAGAACCAGGCCAAACCATCGCTTCCTTTGACTGGAGTTCAATGATTTCACGCTCCCTGTATTTCCATCGCATGACGAAGAAGGATAAGTCGCCAATGGCGTACCTTTAAGTTACCCTCACCCGTTCGTTTTATGTCCACAAAAACATTCCCTAATTGGCTTCCATTACGCTCCTTTCTGTCTATGTGCCAAATCAAGCATTTCTTGTGCATGATTCCGTGTTTTTTCCGTTACTTCCACTCCGCCGAGCATACGTGCAAGCTCTTCGATACGAACAGCTTCAAGAAGTTCCGATACAGATGTAGATGTTCGCGAACCAATGACTTGTTTTCTTATTTCATAATGATGATCTGCCATGCAAGCAACCTGAGGTAAGTGGGTTATAGAGAATACTTGGCATTTCGATGCAAGCTGTGACATTTTCTCTGCGATAGCCTGAGCAGCACGTCCGCTAACGCCTGTATCCACTTCATCAAAAATAAGTACAGGAACTTGATCAATTTCTGCGAAAATGCTCTTAAGGGCAAGCATAATACGCGACATTTCTCCCCCAGAAGCAATCTTGCTTAACTGCTTCAACGGCTCTCCAGGATTTGTAGAGAGCATAAAGATCGCTTCATCCATACCATTGCTGTGCAAGCGAATCTGCTTTGTTTCACCCGCTCCTCCGACTGTCGTATCGATTTGCACACGAAACTTAGCCGCTGGCATTTGAAGCTGTCCTAGCTCATTCTCAATCGCTTCAGACAGCTTTGTCGCTGCATGCTCCCGAAGCTGCGACAATTCCTGTGCCAAAATCAGCGCTTGATCATAAAGCTTAATTTCCTCTGCTTTAAGCTCTTCAAGAAGTTGATCACGGTTCTCGATCTTGTCACGATCCACAATTGTCCTCTCTAAATAAGCAAGTATATCGGGTATTGTTTCCCCATATTTGCGCTTCATACTATTTATTAAATCAAGCCTGTCTTCAACCTGCGAGAGCTGATCAGGATCAGACTCAATGCCATCTCGATAATCACGAAGCTGGAATGCAGCATCTTCAGCTTGATAAAAGGCAGATTGAAGCTGTTCAAGAAGTGGATTTAGTTTCGCTGCATCATAAGTTTGAATATCTATCAGCTTAGCTACTGCTTTGCTAACCATATCAAGCCCTTTGCCTCMATACAAAAGCGAATAGGCCTCCGATACGGCGTCCATTCTCTTCCCTGCATACAATAGCTTGCGCCTCTGCTCTGTTAGAAGCTCATCTTCCAACGGCTTAAGCTGTGCATTCGTAATTTCTTCAATTTGAAAACGATATAAATCAAGCATTTGCACATTGTGTCTAGTCGAATTTTCCAGCTCGCGCAATGATGTTCTTGCCTGCTGCAGCTGTGAAAATATGGTCCGATATATTTGCTTCCGTTCAATTAGCAAGTCTCCAGCAAATAGATCTAGCCACTCTAAATGCTGTTCTGTTCGAAGGAGTGATTGATGCTCATGCTGACCATGAATATTGACAAGGCATTCGCCAATTTCCCTTAGCATCGTCATTGTAACGAGCTGCCCATTCACACGGCTGCTGCTCTTACCATTTGCAGACAGCTCTCTTCTTATTACTAACATCTCTTCACAGGATGCATGTACACCAAGCTTGTTCAGAACGATCCATACAGGATGATTTCGTGGAAGGTCAAATAAAGCTTCCATTTCAGCTTTATCACAACCATACCGTACCATGTCTGCGGAGCCTCTACCGCCGACCAGCAAGCTTAGCGCATCAATAAGAATCGATTTACCTGCTCCTGTCTCTCCTGTCAATACATGAAATCCATGATGAAATGTAACGTTTACTTCTTCAATTACCGCTAAATTCCTTATCGACAACTCACGCAGCATGGCTCTGACATCCTCCTTAGTTCAATAGCTCAAGTAATCGTTCTACTACTTCATTGCTTTGCTTCTTGGTTCTGCAAATCATCAAGATCGTATCATCACCGCAGATAGTACCCATTACTTCAGTCCACTCCATATTATCAACCAATGCACAAATGGTATTTGCTGTCCCTGGCAAACATTTCATAACAACAAGATTATCTGTAAAGTCAATATGTACAAAATGGTCAAGCAAAGCCCGCTTCAGTTTATGAATAGGATTTTGCTTCTGATGCTCTTGCGGAATGGAATACTTATATTTACCTTCACCTGCAGGCACTTTAATTAGCATTAATTCCTTCATATCGCGTGATACGGTCGCTTGCGTTACTTGCATACCTGTCGTACGAAGCGCTTCTACAAGCTCCTCTTGTGTTTCAATCACACTATTGCTAATAATTTCTTTGATTCGATATTGACGAAGCCCCTTCATAAAAAACCTCCATGAGTTATTGGTCTGCGATGTGAAACGTGACTTTGCGAATCAACTTCTCCCTTGCATCCACGAATAAAATTCCGTCGCATTCGGGCAAAAGCAGCGAATACACAAGCAAACGATCTCTTACACCGCTCGGCGACCAGTCGATTGGCATCCGGTCACGAGCAGTTTTCACTATATACGTGCAATTATTCTTCTCCGCAATATAATCAATGTATAACCGGCTTCCCTTTCCAAGCGGCACATCATCAAGCTTGATTGGAATCGGAACTAAATGTTTTCCTGAAGTTACTTCGTACCCAGCTTGCTCCAGCAACAATATATTTTCATCATCTACTGAAAGAGTACCGCCCTTGCCGAGCGTAAGCCGACTAACACTTGCAGGCTCATGCAGCCAGCGGTGAAACACTCTGAACAGCCACAATACAAACAAACATCCAGCGACCAGCATGATCGCCCAATCACCATAGGTTCCCATCAGCATCCCCCATTCGCAAATGGATTGTATACTTATTCGTTCGCTATGCTGGGGGCATTTTCCTGTTTATGTCGTTTGCCGAACGTTTGTTTGCTTTTCTATAGTTTAACAAATGGAACACTATGCTGTAAAGTAAAAAAGATGCCGGCAGTTATGACGCTGCCAGGCACCTTTCTCATTTATTTATTCGTTGTAAAGGTTTCATTTGCTTGTTTCACTAGCTCAGCTAATGCGTTGTCATCGGGTACAGCAGTATTTGGTTCAGCAGACCAATGCCAATAAGCTAAAAATTCAATATTGCCTTCTCCACCCGTAATTGGAGAGAAAGTAATATCCTGCAATGAAAAACCAATCTCAGCTGCTCCAGTCAAAACGGTTCGAAGCACATCTCTGTGCACGCCAGAGTCACGTACAACACCAGATTTACCTACTTTCTCACGCCCAGCCTCGAATTGCGGCTTAATTAAAGCTACAATACCGGAACCAACCGTTAATAACGTAGATAAAGCAGGCAATATATGTTTTAACGAAATAAAGGATACATCAATTGTTGCAAATGTTGGCGGTGGCCCAACTAAATCAGCTGGCTGCGTATAACGAAAATTAGTTCGCTCCATAACGTGAACGCGTTCATCTTGTCTTAGCGACCAATCAAGTTGGTTATATCCAACATCAATAGCATATACATATGATGCCCCATTTTGTAATGCACAGTCGGTAAAGCCACCGGTTGATGCACCGATGTCGAGCATAACGCGTTCGCGTAAATCAATATTAAACACTCGAATCGCTTTTTCCAGCTTTAGCCCGCCTCGGCTAACATAAGGATGAAGCGCGCCCTTTACCTTAATGTCTGCCGACCGTGCCACCTTCATACCGCTTTTGTCAACAGGCTCGTCATTTACTAGAACAAGACCCGCCATCAAAGCCGCTTTTGCCTTTTCTCTGCTTTCATAAAAGCCGCGCTCAACAAGCAATACGTCTATTCGTTCTTTAGCTGTTGTTGTTGTCATCTTTCACCCTCAGACGTTACTGTTTGCCAGTAACTCGTTTCATGCGCCTTGGCTGCATCGTTTTTAATTCAGTTGCAACTCTCTCAGCCGTTAATCCAATTTCTTTGCGTTGTTCTTTAATTGAGCCGTGTTCAACGAATACATCAGGTACACCAATGATCCGAATAGTTAAGCCGTAAATGCCTTTGAGTGAGAAGAACTCAAGAACAGAGCTGCCAAATCCGCCAAGCTCTGCATTTTCCTCAAGCACAATCATATGCCTGCCTTCTGCAGCAAACGATAATAGCATCTTTTCATCAAGCGGCTTAATAAACCGAGCATTTACTATTTGAACATTGATGCCTTCACGCTTGAGAAGTTCTGCAGCTTCTTCAGCAACCTGCAGCATCGGTCCAATGGCCATAATAACGGTGGAGTCGCCTTCGCGTACGGTTTCCCACTTGCCTATAGGCAATACTTGCGGATCTGCTTCCATCTCTACGCCTAATCCTGCAATTCGCGGATAACGAACAGCTATTGGGCCATCATTATATTCTACGGCGGTCTTGAGCATTCGTCTTAGCTCATTCTCATCCTTAGGCATCATAATGACCAAATTCGGTATATGTCTTAAGAATGAAATATCATAAACACCATGATGTGTTTCACCATCCGGGCCAACGAATCCAGCACGGTCTATGGCAAATATAACATTCAGGTTCTGACGGCAAATATCATGAACGACTTGATCATATGCTCGCTGCAAGAAAGTCGAATACACTGCAAACACAGGTTTCATGCCTTCAATCGCTAAAGCAGCAGACATGGTAGCTGCATGTTGTTCTGCAATGCCCACATCGATCATTCGATTCGGAAATCTTGCAGCGAATGGGAGCAAACCAGAACCGCCCGGCATTGCTGGAGTAACAGCAACGATGCGCTCATCCTTCTCAGCAAGCTCAATTAGCATCTGACCAAAAACGTCAGTATATACTGGCGGGCCAACTGCTTTGACTACTTGGCCTGATTCAATTTTGTATGGCGTGATGCCATGCCATTTGAACGAATCTGCTTCAGCAGGTGAATAACCTTTGCCTTTCACAGTCAATACATGGACTAAAACAGGTCCTGGCATTGCATCCGCTTGACGCATAATATCAATCACTTGCTCGATATCATGTCCGTCTACAGGACCCAGGTAAGTAAATCCAAATTGCTCGAATAAAATGCCGCTAACGAGCAAATATTTCAAGCTGTCTTTGAAACGTTCAGCCGTCTTAGCAAGCTTCCCGCCGATTGCCGGAATTTTGTTGAGCAGCTGTTGAAGCTCATCCTTAGCTTTATGATAATGACGATCTGTACGAATTTTCCCTAAATAGTGATGCAATGCACCCACATTTGGCGCAATGGACATCTCATTATCGTTCAAGACAACGATTAAGTTCTTGTTCTCGTGTCCGATATGATTAAGCGCTTCTAAGGCCATACCGCCAGTTAAAGCACCGTCGCCGATAACTGCAACTACACGATTGCTCTCACCCTTAAGATCACGAGCAAGCGCCATACCCATAGCGGCAGACAATGATGTACTGCTATGTCCAGCTTCCCAAACATCATGTTCGCTTTCTGAACGTTTGACGAAACCGCATAAACCTTTATATTGACGCAGTGTATCAAACCGATCCATACGACCGGTTAAAATTTTATGAACGTAGGATTGATGGCCTACATCAAAAATAAACTTATCTTCTGGACTATTAAATAAATAATGCATGGCTAGGGTCAGCTCAACGACTCCTAAGTTAGGAGCGAGATGACCACCCGTAACGGAAAGCTTCTCAATAAGGAACTGACGGATTTCAGCGGCCAGTTGCTCTAGCTGAGCGGTTGTCAAAGCTTTCAAATCTTGAGGTCCGTTAATCTGGTCAAGCAGCACGTTACTTTCCTCGCTTTCGCGGACAGCATTTATTGCTGTCCCATGTACATCTACATTTTTCCTATTATAGCATACCGAGCTTTTTTTCCCAACCAAAATGGAAAAAGCATCACATACTCAATGATCGCGCCCAACAAGATAATCTGCAATTTCAAGCAGTCGATCTGGAGCTATGAACTCCGCTTCCAGCACGGCAGACTTCGCTTCCTGGGTAAGCCGTTCAACTTGAGCTTTGCTTTCTTCTATTCCGATAAGGAACGGATAGGTTACTTTATTTTGCTGAACATCACTGTTCGTCTTCTTACCCAGCTTCTTCTCGTCCCCAATCAAATCCAAGATATCATCCTGAATTTGAAAAGCAAGACCGATGTTGCGTCCGTAAATCGCGAGCAGTTCTAGCTGCTTTTCTGTTGCTCCGCCAATTCGGCCGCCAGCCATAACCGAGAAGGCAATAAGATCACTTGTTTTATGAAGATGAATATACTCTAGTTCATGAATTGACGTAATGCCTTGCTCACCTAGCATATCGGCAACTTGACCGCCTACCATCCCAGGAGCTCCTGCTAATTTAGCCAAATCTTCGACAATGGCAAGCGCAACATCTGCTGCGACACCGCCTTGACGAGCTGCTTGTGGAATTAAATGAAAGGCGTGCGTCAGAAGCGCATCCCCGGCTAATATCGCCATTGCTTCACCAAAAACCTTGTGGTTGGTTGGCTTGCCTCTGCGGAAATCATCATCATCCATAGCTGGCAAATCATCATGCACTAACGAATAGGTGTGTATAAACTCTACGGCACAAGCAACGGGCATAGCAGCATTCAATGTTTCTGTCTTATTGAAAACAGCTTCTGCGGCTGCAATAACGAGTGCTGGTCTTAAGCGTTTCCCACCTGCTTCAAGGGAATAGAGCATTGCTTCCCTCAGACGAAGGGGAACATCCCATGAGCTTGGTAACGATTGTTTTAGCGAAGCTTCAATAAGCTCCGTGGTTTGCGATAAATATGCTTTTATTGCTGCCCTCTCGCTCAAGCTTATTCCCCTTTATTCTCGATTGCATCTGCAAACGTTTTTTTCTGGAAGCCTTGCTCTGTTTCAATCAATAGTTCGATTTTTTGCTCAACTTGCTCAAGTTTACCCCCGCAAAGCTGCGAAAGCTTCATTCCTTCCTGGAATAACTCAATCGCTGTCTCAAGAGGAACATCGCCATTCTCAAGCTTAGATACAATAGAATCTAGTCGTTCCATTGCTTGCTCAAATGTGAGCTCACTTTGATTCGTTGCTGCCATCCATTTGCTCTCCTCTCAATGAACCTACATGACAATCTAGCTGACCGTCTGCTACTTTCACCTTTACGATGTCGCCTACTTTCACATCGCGAATCGATTTGATTAATCGTTGCTCTTGCTCATCATACACAAGGCTGTAACCTCTAGACATAACTTTTAAAGGACTTAAGGCATCAAGCTGCTTCATAGAGGTATAAAGCTTGTTTTTCCTGTCTTTAACAGAATTATTCATAGCACTCTCTAGCTGCTTCGTCGCTGTCTGCCACCGTTTGGCAGCGAAAGCTACCCGCTCGCCAGGATGATGGGCAGAAAGTGTAGCTTGCTGCCTTGCCAATCTTATATGACTTCGTTCTGTAATACGTTTTGTTCGCTGAACAAGCTGCTCTGACAATCGATCGAGCCGTTCTGCCTGTTCAAGCAAATACCTGCGCGGATGCAAGAAAAAAGGTGAACGCCTTATGCGCTGCAGCTTCTCCTTCTCATCACTTACACGGTAACGAATTCCTTGTACTAGACGCTGCTGCTGGCGATTCAGCTGCTGCTTCAATTCGAAAATGCTCGGAACAGCGAGCTCTGCTGCAGCTGTAGGTGTGGCGGCTCGCAAATCAGCGACAAAATCAGCTATCGTGAAATCTGTTTCATGTCCTACCGCACTGATTATAGGAATCTGCGAGTTCGAAATGCTTCGAGCAACGGATTCTTCATTGAAAGCCCACAGCTCTTCTAATGATCCGCCGCCGCGCCCTACAATTAATACGTCGGCTTCGCCAAAACGGTTCATTGCTTCTATCGCTTTTACAATTGCAGGTGCTGCCCCAGTCCCTTGAACGAGCACAGGATAAACATATATCGGTATTAATGGGTAACGGCGCTGCAAAGTAATGATAATATCACGTACAGCTGCACCCGTTGGCGATGTGATAACTCCAATAGCCTTTGGAAAAAGAGGAATCGCCCGTTTGCGCGACTCTGCGAAGAGCCCTTCATTGCTCAGCTTGCTCTTAAGCTGTTCAAACGCAAGATACAAGCTCCCAATACCGTCAGGCTGCATCGAATTAACATAAAATTGATAATTGCCGTCGCGCTCATAAACCGTTATATTCCCTCTAGCAATTACCTTTGTACCTTCCTTAGGTATAAACGGAAGCCGCTGGTTATGGGATGCGAACATAATGGATTTGATCCGGCTGTCGCTATCTTTCAGCGTAAAATACATATGTCCGCTTGAATGATGTGTAAAATTGGAAATTTCACCGCGCAGCCAAATATCGCCAAGCAGTGTATCCGACTCCATTTTCATGCGAATATACCGATTAAGCTCTTTTATGGAATAAATTCGAGGCTGATCAGCCATGCCCGCCATCACTCCTTAATTCCGTTAGCCCTTTTTGCTGCTGTAATCGTATTTTTCATTAAGAGCGTAATCGTCATAGGACCAACTCCGCCTGGTACTGGTGTAATGAAGCCGGCTGTATCCAAACAATCGTCAAAATCAACATCACCCGCGAGCTTGCCGCTCTCCAAACGGTTAATGCCGACATCAATAACAATTGCCCCTGGCTTAACAAATTTACTGTCAATAGCTTTTGCCTTCCCGATTGCAACAACAAGAATATCTGCTTGTTTAGCGATTTCCTCCATGTTTGCGGTACGAGAATGACAGATGGTAACTGTAGCATTCTCACGAAGCAGCAGCATGGCAACAGGCTTGCCCACAATATTGCTTCTTCCGATAACAACGGCATGTTTCCCCGAAATGTCGACGCCGCTGCGCTTGATAAGCTCAATTACTCCTGCAGGTGTACAAGGCAGCAGGCTGTCGTCGCCAATAACCAAATTGCCAACACTTTCCGGATGGAAGCCGTCAACATCTTTTTCAACGGCAATCGCATCAATAACAGCCTTCTCGTTAATATGCTTTGGAAGAGGCAGTTGAACTAGAATCCCGTTGATCGTAGACTGATTGTTCAAACGTTCAATAACAGCAAGCAAATCCTCTTCACTTGTGTCTGCGTCTAAACGATGTACCTCTGAATAAAAACCAAGCTGCTGGCAAGCTTTTTCCTTAGAGCCAACGTAAACTTTTGAGGCAGGATCTTCGCCTACGAGTACGACTGCCAAACCTGGGATAATTCCCTTTTCTTTCAAGGCTGCAGTTTCCGTAATCATCTCCTCACGGATAAGGTCGGATATTTTCTTTCCTTCAATGATTTGTGCACACATAGCTCCAGTCTCCTTTTACATCGATGAATGTTTGATTAATTTCATATCCATTATGATTTTAATTCTTCGATTTCCAAAAGCAATTTTCCAAGTACGCCGTTTACAAACTTGCCGGATTCCTCTGTGCCAAAATGCTTGGCAAGCTCAATCGCTTCATTGATCGTTGCTTTCGGCGGAACATCATCGCGGAATACCATCTCATACGTAGCAAGCCTTAGAACCTGGCGATCTACGCGGGATAAACGATCAATATGCCAGCCTGTCAAAAATTGTTGAAGCATCCCGTCAATGGCTTGCTTATGCTCCATCACGCCAGCTACAATCTCACGTGCGAACGCATCTGTACTGCCTATCTCAGCAGGATCGGCACCCATTTCATTATCTAAACTCATTTCTTCCACAAGCATGTCCACTGCATCTGAAGCCGTAACTTCATTCATTTCCATCTGGTATAAGCTTGAAATCGCTATTTCTCGTGCTAATCTACGTTTCATGTGACCTCCGCGGCAGTTTCATGCCGATAAAATGGTTTTATTCTTGTAAACTCAATTGTTCAAGCCAATATTTCAAAAAAAACCTATGATCTCCTCCCTGCCCCGAATAAGCGGCTTTCCGAAATCCGGAGTACGGAGGAGACCACAGGATCATTTAAACGGTCGAAATCTTTCCAACAACGAATACCAAAGCCGCTGCCATGGAAAAATAGGTCCGTCGCTTGTTTCCTTTTGTAAGCCGATCCAATAACCGATTGAGACGAGCAGCCCTACAAAAAGCATGTCCCAAAAACCGACAAACAAATATAGCAATCCGAAAAACAGCCCTATCGCTGCGCCAATCATACGCTTCTGATAGATGTTCCAGAATTCCCTCCACATGAGCAAACTCACCTCTATTCCACGCGACTCTTAAATGTCCCCGTTTGAATGATGTTCGCAACATATACCGCAACGTTCGTTACGGGTATACCGGCAATATCCTCTACATGCTCTTTCACCGTACGTTGAATCTCTTCCGTAAGCACCGGTATGGAACTTTCTCCATCTACTACAGCGCGTATTACGATATCAAGTCCAGCATCCGTTGCCCGAATGCGAGCACGCAAGTCCTTAACGCCGCGCTGGCGCGATGCTGCTTTCAATGTCAAATTTTCAATGGTTTCAAGTGAGATGCGAATATCTCCGAAATCAGTTCTTTGATCAATTGACGGAGCTGTAGCTGATCCGCGATAAAGAGATACGACAAAAAACCTTAGGCTAAGAATGAATAGGATGACTCCGACAACTGCGAGCGTAATTTGAATGGAGTCGATACGATATAAATCGCCTATTAAATCGTTTAATAAATCTCGCGATATCCAGCCAAATCCTATGGATAGCAGAAAAACGGATAAACATCCAATCACGATGCTATACAAAAACAAAAGCAGCTTGTCCACGACCTTAATCATGCGTGGCGCCTCCTCCTGCCAAGCCGAATGAAAACCCCCTTGCGCCGAGCGGCATGCCCATTCACGAGGGGGTTGTACGGGATTTAATTAAAACATCTTTATTTATTTAACTCGGTGCAGCACTTCTTCTTCTTCTGGTTTATCAGGCGTCTTGAAATGTACATCGTGAATATGTACGTTCACTTCAACAACGTGGAGTCCCGTCATCATCTCGATAGAACGTTTCACATTACGTTGAATTTCCGAAGCGATCTCCGGAATACGGTTGCCGTACTCAACGATAATGGATACATCTACCGCAGCTTCGCGCTGACCCACTTCAACTTTAACACCTTTGGATAAATTTTTGCGTCCAAGAAGCTCTACGATGCCTCCTGCAAATCCGCCGCTCATTCCAGCGACTCCATCCACTTCAATCGTAGCTAATCCAGCGATAACTTCGATGACTTCAGGTGCAATTTGAATCGTGCCAATGTCCGTTTTCTCATACTCCGCAGCTATCGTACTCATGATGGCTGTACACCTCCTTAAAGTTGCGCGTACTCGGCGTCAAGGCCAAGCAATAAACCGCATCTTGTTAATATACTATAACATTCGGTAAGAAATATGACAAACGATACTACTTGTTCACATCTTTGTCGTATCTTCATTCAGGAGCGTTAATATCGTGCTCCTCAAGAAACTTAATGTCGAAGTTTCCGCTTACGAATTTCGGGTGATTCAGCAGCTTCAAATGGAAAGGAATGGTTGTCCGAATGCCGTCAATAGCGAATTCAGACAATGCCCGTTTCATTCTTGCAATGGCTTCTTCGCGGGTTGAGCCCCAAACGATAAGCTTAGCAATCATCGAATCGTAATGCGGTGAAATCGTATAGCCAGGGTAAACTGCACTATCCACACGTACACCCGCGCCGCCGGGCGGCAAGTAAAAGGGAATCAGTCCAGGAGAAGGCATAAAATTCCTTTCGGAATCCTCTGCGTTAATCCGGCACTCGATGGACCAGCCAGTAATTTTCAAATCACTTTGTGAGAACGAAAGTGGATTGCCCTCTGCTACAGAAATCATTTCTTTAATTAAATCCACGTTAGTGATCATCTCCGTTACGGGATGCTCAACTTGGATACGCGTATTCATTTCCATAAAGTAGAACTTCTCATCAGGGCCAAGTAGAAACTCTAATGTTCCTGCGCCTGAGTAATTTACAGCTAAAGCTGCGCGAACAGCTGCTTGTCCCATCTTATCCCGTAGTTCAGGAGTAAGAACAGAACAAGGCGCCTCTTCGACGAGCTTCTGGCGTCTGCGCTGCACAGAGCAATCACGTTCGAACAAATGAACAGCATTGCCATGCTTGTCAGCCATAATTTGAATTTCAACGTGCTTCATGCCCGTCAAATATTTTTCCAGATAAACGCCCGCATTTCCGAAAGCCTTTTGAGCTTCCTGTTGTGCAGTCGTAATTTGCGCT
Organism: Paenibacillus sp. TAF43_2; assembly: GCF_052113545.1. Classification (NCBI taxonomy): domain Bacteria; kingdom Bacillati; phylum Bacillota; class Bacilli; order Caryophanales; family Paenibacillaceae; genus Paenibacillus; species Paenibacillus sp. TAF43_2. The sequence continues at coordinate 12,665 of NZ_JBFRDK010000080.1, read as the reverse complement.
ACTAGCGTTGTCTCGTCATCCGCTATTCGGATGCCTTTGCCTCCGCCGCCCGCTGTTGCTTTAATAATAACGGGGTAGCCGATATCGCGAGCGACACGGATAGCTTCATCCATATTCTCAACAAGACCGTCAGAACCCGGAATGATTGGCACATCAGCCGTTCTCATCGTCAGTTTAGCAACCGCTTTGTCGCCCATTTTATTAATGGCTTCCGGCGATGGCCCGATGAAGGTGATATTGCATGATTCGCATATTTCAGCAAAGTCAGCGTTTTCAGCTAGAAAACCATAACCTGGATGGATAGCATCACACTCGGTTATTGTAGCTACGCTCATAATATTCGTTAAGTTTAAATAGCTGTCTTTAGATGCCGTGGGCCCGATACAATAGGCTTCATCGGCTAACCGTACATGAAGCGAATCACGATCCGCTTCGGAATAAACGGCAACAGTGCTAATACCTAATTCGCGGCAAGCGCGAATGATACGTACAGCAATCTCACCGCGGTTTGCAATTAATATTTTGTGAAATTTCACGTAGGAACCCCTTTCAAACGACAGTTTCCCTGTTCGGACGTCAACTCACTACATTATTCAGGCTTTACAAGGAATAGTGGCTGGCCGTACTCAACGAGCTGACCATTAGAAACCAAAATTTCTACGATTTCGCCTTTAACTTCTGCTTCAAGTTCATTCATCAGCTTCATAGCTTCCAATATACATACGACGCTCTTATCATTTACGCGATCGCCTACTTTTACGAAAGCTCCCGCTTCCGGAGTAGGAGAACTATAGAACGTTCCTACCATTGGAGATACGATTTGGTGCAAATGATCCGTTGAAGGACGAGCTGGCGCCGTTTCTTGTACGGCTTGAGTCTGCGCTGCTGGAGCGGCTGGCTGAGCTTGTAATGGTGCAGGCGCGTATGTATGCGTAATTGGGGCCGCTTGCACATTCACCACTTCTGTTTTGCCAGGCTTGCGGATGAGCAGGCGAGTCCCTTCGTTTTCAATTTCCAGCTCATGAACGGAAGTTTGATCAACCAATTTGATCAACTCTTTGATCTCGCTCAATTTGAACATGAATATTTTCACTCCTTAAATTTGCGATAGCAAGATTGCTTCCATAGCTTGTACACCTAAATGGTGTCCATGCCATTATAACCAATTCTTTCACATAACGTTTAACATTATATCATAAACAAGCCTGAACACGAATCATTTTTTGTTTATTCGAGCATGACAGCCAAAAAAAAGGTCTTGCCCCCTCCAGCTAATATGCCGAAGGGACAAGGCCTTTTCTTGATGGTAGAGCTATTGAGGCTGCTTAACCGATACATATTGTACGGATACTTGATCAGCATCGACATCAAGCGTGCTCATGACCAGCTTAATAATGTCTGCTGCTTGCTTTTTCTCAAGCTTATCGCTTGAAACCACTACATTGTATTTATCGCTTTGCTCGTCGATAACTACATTTTCGTATTGCTTCAGCAGCTCTGCTTCAATGCCTGTGAGCTTCGTGTGCTTCTCCTCCAGCATGTCAAGCTCAGCTATTGCAGCAGATGCTTCCTCCGGTTTTTTTAGTGTATCATTAACTGCTGCCATCACCCGATTATCAATTTCGTTGTATTTCATTTCCCGTTTGGCTAACAATTCACTAAATAGGCCGCCTGCTGCTAATCCTTGCGCATCAATCTGTTTCAAAGTTTCTTTATCAGCTTCGCTCAAAACCGCTCCATCAACTGGCTTCTCCACCTCGTTTACAACGATACCATTGCCGCTTGTTGCAGCTTCTGTCGCATTTTGCGCCGCTTGCTCTGTTTGCGAGCCATCCGTCAACACATCAGGCGTTTCCACATCTTGCGTGAATAAATAATACGCTGATAATACCACCATTAAACTGAGCATTGATACAAGCCATACCGTTTGTCTTTTCGTGTTCATTAGAACACCCTCCCCATCATTTCAATTTGGTTTTATTGTTTGCTTGGTACAACAGAAATTCGATTAACCGGTACGTTGATGCCCTTCTCCACCGCATTGGTAATGAGACGTCTGACTGTTACGTTTTCAGCACCTTTGGCAACTATGAGAATACCGCGTATGCGCGGGTTAATCGTTTTGGTAATAATTGGCTTTTGGTCTCCAGACACTTCGTACAGTACGACCTGTCCGTCTTTTGTGATTGATGTAATGTGCCGCTTGCCGCCGTTCGGATCATTCTCATCCGTAATTTGCTGCGATTCTTGTGTATTTCGTTCTAGGATGCTTTCTTCGGTAGAATCGAGAGTTACAAGTACATCAACCGTTCCAACACCTACAATTTTCTCTAATATTTCCTTCAGCCTTACTTCTAAGGAATTTTCGAGAGTGGCGAACACTGAACTTCCTGAGGTAACCGAATTGCCCCAAGCTGCCTCCGATTGAGGCGGCGGATTAGGTTCTTGCACAGAGGGCTCAACTCCTTTATAGGGTAAAAATGAATTTAGAATCATTAGTGCTGCTCCAATCCCCCCAATGATTAGTAAAATTCGCAGTGTCCGCACTCGCTTTGGACCGCCAGGACCGCCGCCAACCGCTGATTCTATGCCATCAAGCCATTTGGCCACCGCGCCTTACCCCCTCTCCATCTTTGAACCTCTCACTTCGCCTTTTGTTGATCCGCTGGTTGTCTTACGATGATTTGATCCTCAGCAAGCCCCCACCCCTTCGAAATCAAGCTGCTTATTGCAGCTGAAGTCGCTGGATCAGCTCTTGACCAATTCCCTTCCGTCTTTTCCGTTTCCGTAGATGCTTCCAGAGCAGCTTGATCATCTACACCGCTTGGAACTGTGCTTCCACCTTCAATAGGCGCTATTTCAACATCTACAACAACGGGCTGTACTGCTTCCACGGAAGCCTCTTCTTTAAACGAGCTTTTTTTGTTATCTGCTGCTTTGAGTGTCACGGTTACTTCACTAATATAGGGTGTTGCTTTGCCGGAAACGGTAGTCCATTTCAATACGGCATCAACCTCTGCTATAGGTGCTTTTGTCCGCTCGACGAGCTCATTTCGAATGGAAGCTTCCAATGTTCGTTCCGTTAATTTTGCAGCCTCCAGGCTGCGCTTATCGCTCATCGCCTGAGCATCTCGTTTAATTTGGTTTAATCCGCTCATTTGCGATTCAACCTTCATGGCAGATTTGCTCCAATTGTCCATTCCTTCATCCAGCTTGGCTCCAATGTCGCTTTGTATAAGTTTCAATATGGGTGAGAGTATCGTCAGAAGGATGAACAAGCCGACTACTAGCCGAGCGTAGCGCTGCATTGCTTTGTTCGGGAGCAGAAGCTCGACGAACACTGCCAGAAGAATGACTGCAATAATATCTCTCAGCCAGTCGCTTAACCAAGCAATCACACCTCTCGTCCCCTTCCTTACCTGACCATCATCGCCGCATTGCCTGCAGTCAAAATGATCGTAACCGCAAGAAAAAACATAAGACTGACAGCAGCCAAAGCCGCAAATACGTAAATCATCGTCTTGCCGATCGTCTCTAGGCAGGTGACGATCGGTGATTCTCCCAGCGGCTGCATGACAGCAGCAGCAATGTTATAAATGAGCGCTAGCGTCAAAATTTTGATTGCAGGAAATGCGCTGATGAAGAGCAGAATAATGACACCTGCTAAGCCAATTGCATTTTTCGCAAGCATGGAAGCAGAGATGACTGTATCCGCCGCATCGGAAAACATTCTCCCTACAACAGGGACGAAATTCCCTGTTACGAACTTAGCCGTTCGCAGTGTAACGCCATCTGTAACAGCTCCTGTCGCCCCTTGTACGGAGATGACTCCTAGAAAAACCGTCAGCAGCACTCCCATAACGCCTACCCCAATGTTTCGCAGCAGATTAGCAAGTTGGGTAACCTTGAATTTTTCTGATAAAGCACTTGCTATATGAAGCACGGCCGAAAAGAACAATAATGGAAACACTAGCGTGTAAATGAGTGTTCCTACGGCATGAATCATGAAAATAATCAATGGATGTAAAACCGATACAGTGACTACGTTGCCCATTGAAGCAAGCAGCGTTAGCAGCAGCGGGACCATCGCAAGCATAAATTGAATCATGCTTTCAATTGCTCCTTTTGCATAACCCATTGCGACATGGAAACTGTTTACCGCGATAATGATAAGCACCATGTACGTAATCGAGTAGGCTACCTTGCTGACCGCGTTTCGTTCAAAAGCATTTTGCAGCGTTTCGAGCACCATACTGAACACCGTCAGCATTACTATTGTCACAAGGAGCTTGCCATTATAGAGCACCTCATGCCACAAATACTTCAGCAGGCCGCTCAGCATATCCGTTAGCTTTAGGCCATCACCTCCTGGAAGAATCATCTCCATGAAACTTGGAATATGCTGCTCTGGGAAAAAACCGCCATACTCGCTTCGGAGATTGTTCCAGTAAGACTCAACAGCACCCGTTTCCAATCCGCCAATTTGCTGGGTTGTCAGCTCTTTTGCAAGCTCATCCGCGTTAGCTTGATTATCCAAAACCGGCGCTGCGCTCTCGCCGCTAATGGCATAGGTAACTGTCGGAGCGATTGATAAAATGATCATGGATACAAAGATGAACAGCAACAGCTTGGCCCGTTCACGTGCAGGAGTCAGCTTCATCATTCGCTTCAACCCCCATCCGGAAGCAGCCCGATTACTGTCTCGACAATGACGCTGATAATAGGGACTGCCATAACAAGAATAAACACTTTGCCGGCAAATTCAATTTTTGAGGCAATTCCTTCTTGCCCTGCATCTCTGACGATCTGTGCTCCAAACTCAGCAATATATGCGATTCCGATTATTTTCAAGATCGTCTTCAAGTAAATGGAAGGGATACCTGATCGATTAGCCAGATCCTCAAGCACGGAAATGACAATTTCGATTTTGCCGATCAAATACAGGAATATAAACAATCCCGTAAACGCGGCGAGCAAAAAGGAGAACATCGGTTTTTGCTCTCGAACGACAATAATGAGTACCGAAGCCATCAGACCAAGACCAACGATTTGAATCATTTCCATTTGGCTCACCTGCTTGCAATCACTTCTAAATGATGAAGTCTACTGGAACAAAAAAATCGATTTAATTTCTTGGAATAATTCATTAAGCATTCGAACAACCATAAACAAAACGACAACAAATCCGATTAGCGTTACCCAGTGCGCCATATCTTCTTTTCCCATTTGCTTCAGCACCGAATGTATCATTGCGATAACAATTCCGATTCCAGCAATTTGGAAAATGGCGCTCACATCCATATTCATCAATGCGGCACCCCACTACACCATCAAAATGACGACCAGAACGGCGATCAAAATTCCGAGACTTTTCCACATTTTCTCGTAACGCCCCTGATCGTCTCTCGCAGCGTCCTCCTCAGCCTTCAGCTGCAATAACGCAAGATGTATATGCTTCATTTGATCTTCCTTATCGCTTATACCAAGCGTCGTTCCTAAACGTATAAGTACGGCTTGTTCGTTTTTTCGCATCGATGTTGCATCCCATTGCGACTTTATCGCTTGCTCCCAGCTATCGCTGAAGGTAAAGCTTTCGGTTTCCCAAACCCCGTTTGCTGCCTTGCGAAAAATGGTTGCTAACGGCTCCGGAGTTGCAGAAGCTGTCCTCTCCAGTGCTTCTGGCAATGGAGTATGACCATAACCGATTTCTGTCTCCAGCCTTTGCAGTGCATGTGCCAGCTGTCTTAGCTGCCTTGGACGTTCGGCGAATTTCGCTGCTTGCTGGAAGCCTATCATCGTGCCTGCAAACAGGACCAAAACCGCACCTAACAGCTTTATCACGGGTCACCAGCTCGGAATCGACCAGAAAATGAAGGTGCAGTATCCGCAAGCTGCCGATTAGGCGGCTTTGGCTCGCGTGCAAGAGCTCGTTCAGCGACTGCCTCAGCAGGAACGACGCGGTGCATGATACCTTGATCTGTGCGCTTCAGCTCCACCACGTAGGTGAACGCTCCTTCTTCCAGCAGCTTCAGCAGCACCGGCCTGCCTCTAGCATCCTGCAAATCGTAGGCGTGCGCGGTTGCGACTACACTAATTCCCGCGTGGCTTGCTTCTCGGATGGCTTCCGCATCCTCAGGCCGTCCAATCTCATCAATAATCATGACCTCTGGCGACATTGAGCGAAGCAGCATCATCATGCCTTCTGCCTTCGGACAAGCGTCCATAACATCGGTTCTAGGTCCAACATCAAATGTTGGAATACCGCGAACACAGGCTGCAATCTCTGAACGCTCATCTACAATCCCTACCTTTCGGCCCTGCCATCCGCTTGCTTCTAGGCTTGGCCATAACCCATAGCTGACTGATCTCGCAATGTCTCGTACGAGTGTTGTTTTACCTTGCTGCGGCGGAGCTAGAATGAGAGTGGAATGCAGCGTTTTTCTCGTCCGATCGATTAGTTTGGGCAGGAGAAGCGCACTCGCTCCGATCACTTCTCTAGCAACTCGAATATTGAATGCGCCAATATCGCGAATACCCCTCACAACGCCGCTGTCGAGTATCGTCCTGCCCGCTAGTCCAATGCGATGTCCGCCTGAAACCGTTATAAATCCCCTTCTCAGTTCCTCCTCCATCGCATACAAGGAATAGTTGGTAATGCGTTCGAGCAGCTTGCGACATGTGTCTGCCGAAGGCTTGTATGCTCCGTCGGCAGCCTGACGCAGCGTCCCGTCAATCATCATAAATCGAGACTGTCCGCGGAACCCTATTTCTAGCGGTCGTCCCTCTCGAATCCGAATTTCCTCCAGCTGCTCCTGCATTTGTTCAGGAAGGCGCTCCAGCAGCGTCTTCAGCTCCAAAGGCAATAAATGTGATACGCGTGCCAGCATATGATTATCACTCCCGGATGTTTGTCCTTCGTAGTTCCTATTTGTATGCTTGTATTGCGAAAATATGTCTGCCCCATTCCATAAATGCTAGAGTTGAATCTATTATTTTTTCAAAATACCGATCATCAAGCAAATGACGCCCGCTCCTACCCAAAGAAACTTGCCTGGCGACAGCTTATCAGACATCCCGACGAGCCCCACCGTTGTTGTAGCTATTAGAATAAGCGGGCCTACTAAAGCAAGTGATGAGTTTACTACTAGCGCCTTGTCAATTTGGTTTAAACGAAGCATGAGCAGTGCAGCGCAAATCTCAATTGTTCCAGACGTCAGCCGCAGTGAAGCCATCGTTAATACAATTTTATTTAGCATGAATGGATAACCTCCCTTCAATGAAACGACTATTCCTTAATCATATGCTGGCTTGTCTGTCTTTCATGCCGGGCACAGGCACGTTGTTAGGCGCATATCATAAAGAATTGAGTTTGAGAAAGGCGGAGAAACAACGATGCAAGTGCAGGTTATATCCAGTGTGAACGAAGCGAGCTCGGCAAGATTTCATCATAAAACGGCAATTATTATTGATGTTTTGCGAGCTACAAGCACAATCGTTACCGCTATTGCTGCAGGAGCTTCATGCATCATTCCTGCTGAGACGGTAATGGAAGCGCGAGCACTTCAGCGACCGGGAGATTTGCTTGGAGGAGAACGCTTTTGCCGGAAGATCGCGGGTTTTGATATTGGCAATTCGCCAGAGGAATACACCGAGTCGGCCGTCGCTGGCAAGCGAATTATTTTGACGACTACGAACGGAACAAGGGCAATCCATAAATCAATGAGGGCGGATCATGTGTTGACTGCATCGCTTCTAAATGCGGAGGCTTGCGCTCGCGCAGCGATCGAGCTGCGGAGAGATGTCGTTATTTTGTGCGCGGGGAGTCACGATGAATTTGCTATTGAGGATGGCTTGTGTGCCGGCCTTGTACTTGATAGACTTCAAGGCTTAAGCCACTTCGCTATAGAGATGGATGACTTTGGCTGTGCGATGCTCGCTTTGTACCGAAATCGCTCCACTCAAGTGAAAGAAACGATCATGAACGGAATGACCGGAAAAAAACTGATAAAGCTAGGAATGAAAAAAGACATAGAGGCATGCTCCGCTATMGATATCTATCAAGAAGTACCTAGACTGAACGGTGATCAATTAACGAGGAATGGATGAAATTCCAAGTTAATAAAAACATGAAAAAGCGTGCTCCCTAACGAGGAAGCACGCTTTTATTATTTCTATTAGATTAACGGCGATCCTGAGGGCCGCCTACAAATGCCTGCTCTGCTGTATCAAGACCATACGCAGTATGAAGCGCGCGTACAACTTCGCTGAGCGGCTCTGCATTAATAACGCAAGAACATTTAATTTCAGAAGTGCTTACCATCTTAATGCTTACACCTAGTGAAGATATGGTTGCGAACATTTTCGCTGCTACGCCTGGATTGCTGACCATGCCAGCACCTACGATCGATATTTTAACAAGATCGGATTCCGATGTCGTTTCACGGAAAGGAACAGTGCCGCGAATTCCCTCGATAACGGAGATCGCTTTATCTTTATCATCGCCTGAAAGCGTGAAGGAGAAATCGGCTTTGCCGTCCTGAACACCGCTTTGTACGATAATGTCCACATCGATGCCGTTGTTTGCTAATGCGCCGAACACATTTGCAAGCACGCCAGGAACATCCTCAACTCCCATAATGCTGATTCTTGCTACATTTTTGTCAAACGCGATGCCGCGAACGACCACGCCTTGCTCCATGACCGCTTCCTCCTTCACACTTGTACCTTCGTTTTGAGTAAAGCTTGAACGCACAACTAGCTTTACATTGTTATGCTTAGCGTATTCCACCGCACGCGGATGCAATACAGCAGCGCCTAAATTAGCTAGCTCTAGCATCTCGTCATAAGAGATTTCATTTAGCTTGCGCGCATTTTTGACTACGCGAGGATCCGTTGAGTAAATTCCGTCAACATCGGTATAAATCTCGCAAACGTCTGCGTTCATCGCAGCTGCCATTGCAACTGCAGTCGTGTCAGAACCGCCGCGGCCGAGTGTTGTAATTTCTCCCTCTTCCGTCATCCCCTGAAAACCTGCAATAATAGCTACATTACCCTCTTCAAGCGCTTTGAACACGCGCTCTGGATGGATATTCGTCATCTTCGCCTTACCATGCACCGCTTCTGTACGAATGCCTGCTTGCCAACCCGTGAAGGAAACGGCCTTTGCACCAAGCTGATGTACGGTCATCGATAACAAGGCTATCGAAATTTGCTCTCCAACTGTTAAAAGCATATCCATTTCCCGCGCCGGCGGATTTGGATTTAGCTGTTTCGACTGATCGATTAAATCGTCTGTCGTATCTCCCATGGCAGAAACAACAACAACGATATCGTTGCCTTCTTGCTGCCTCTCAATAATACGTTTTGCTACACGCTGCATCCGCTCCGGCGTTCCAACGGAGCTGCCGCCAAACTTCATCACGATTAACGACAAAGCCGATTCACTCCTAAACCTGACATATACATACAAGTCAATATTATATCACATTGCGCTTACCTATGGGTATATTCTCTTACAAAAAAACCGTCCGAAATCCTTCGGACGGTTTTAAATATAAGAATTTATAAGCTAGCACACTTATAAACAGCTTATATTTCTCCGCGAAACGAAAGCTAAGCCTCCAAGGATGGCTTTAGCCGTTTACACTAGTCAAGCTGCTTACTAAGCGCGCGAGATGTATTTGCCTTCACGAGTATCGATCAGCAAAACATCGCCTTCGTTAATGAACAGTGGAACTTGAACGTTAAGGCCAGTTTCAACCTTAGCTGTTTTTGTTGCGCCTTGCGCTGTGTTGCCCTTCACGCCCGGCTCTGTTTCAATAACTTTCAGCTCTACGCTGTTTTGCATTTGAATACCAAGGATTTCACCTTGATAGCTCGAAATGTTAACGTTCATGTTTTCTTTCAGGAAGTTAAGCTCCCACTCAAGCTGTTTCTTGTCCAAGTTAAATTGGTCAAAAGTCTCGTTATCCATGAAGGTATACTCCGAACCGGAGTTATACAAATATTGCACTTCACGGTTTTCGATGATCGCGCGGCCAATGCTCTCGCCTGCACGGAACGTTTTCTCAACAACGTTGCCGTTGCGAAGGTTTTTCAGCTTAGATCGCACGAATGCAGCGCCTTTACCAGGTTTTACGTGCTGAAAGTCTAGAACTGTAAAAATATCGGAGTCTACTTGCACGGTCAAGCCTGTTTTAAAATCGTTTACTGAAATCATTGCTGATTCCCTCCTGAATGAATAGTCCTTAACCCAGAGTGATTAAATCCTTCGGGGATGAGGTTAATATTTTAATACCGGTTTCCGTAATAACGATGTCATCCTCAATGCGTACGCCGCCGAAGCCTGGTACGTAAATGCCGGGTTCTACCGTAACCGTCATGCCGGGGGTTAAAATCGTTTCACTGAATTTGGACAACCTAGGGGCCTCATGAATTTCCATGCCTAGACCGTGTCCGGTACCATGTCCAAATAGATCGCCATAACCGTATTTCGTAATAATGTCGCGAGTTAACGCATCCGCTTCACGACCGGTCATGCCTGGCTTAATATGCTCAAGTGCATGCAACTGCGCTTCAAGCACGATATTGTAAATCTCGAGATGCTTAGCTGTCGGAGTGCCGACCACGACTGTGCGTGTCAAATCGGAGCAATAACCGTTGTAATAAGCGCCGAAATCAAGCTTTACAAACTCATTATTCCCAATAATGCGATCGCTAGCTACTCCATGCGGCAACGCAGAGCGCTCGCCTGAGGCTACGATCGTATCGAAGGAAGAAGAAGTCGCGCCATGGCTGCGCATATAAACTTCCATTTCAAGTGCGATATCCGTTTCACGAACTCCTGGGCGAATGAGCTTCAAAATGTGATTGAAGGTGCTGTCCGCAAGATCGGCAGCTTCCTGCATAATTTGAAGTTCTGCCTCGTCCTTAATGTAGCGAAGCTGTTCCACTAATCCTGAGGCAGGCTCAAGCGTGATACCGTCTAATGTTTTCGACCAAGCTGTAAATTCACTGTATACGACATGGTCTTGTTCAAAAGCCAGCTTCGACAGCTTATGTTGCCTTAGCAGCTCAAGCACATCCGCAAGCGGGTTCGAACCATGCTCAACAATTTGAAAATTGACCGCCTGCTGCGGCGCTTGTGTGCGGTAGCGGAAATCCGTCAGCAAATAGCTTTCGCTTAGCGTAATCAACACCATGCCTGACGAACCAGTGAATCCGCTTATGTAGCGACGGTTATACTCGCTTCCAATCAGTATCGCTTCAAAGCGATGTTCTTCCATCAGCTGCCGAAGTCGTTTTACTCTATCGTTTGCCATAACCGCTTCACCCTCTCTTAACTTATTACTGTTTGTTCAAGTGACGCACGAGCGCAGTTAGACCAAGCTCATAGCTGTCAGACCCGAAGCCGGCAATTTGACCGACTGCAATCGCAGCAACGACGGACGTATGACGAAACGCTTCCCTCTTGTGAATGTTCGACATATGCACCTCGATAATCGGCAAATCAACGGTGCTAAGCGCATCGCGAAGCGCGTAGCTGTAATGGGTCCAAGCACCAGGATTGATGACAATGCCGTCTGCTTTACCGTACGCACTATGTATTCGATCAATCATATCGCCCTCATGATTCGTTTGGAAAAATTCAACGGAGACGCCAAGCGCCTCAGCTTTATCCTTCAAGAGCGATTCGATGTCTGCAAGTGTTTCTGTCCCGTATACGCTAGGCTCACGAATGCCGAGCATATTTAAGTTCGGTCCGTTTAAAACAACAATTTTGTGCATGAATGCACCTCCCAAGCAACCGAATCCATCATAGGTTCAAAGATCATTAGCCATTTTACCACAAATGTCTGCCGCTTGAGAAGTAGAACTCGCTACTGAGCTTTCGCAGGCTCCCTCGATGCTTCATCCGTGAACTCAAAAGCAATCGAATAACCAATGAATACGCCCCATAGAAGAAAGACACACAGCTCTGTGTAAAGCGTATTCCAGCCCGCTTTCGTGATGCCTGGCATAACGCCGAGCAGCGGTCCCACCGCAATAAACAAAATCGCCCACCAAACCAAACCGTATATGATACCCGGCCAAGGTCCTCGCAGCTTCCCAAGTATAACTTTATATAGAAAGGCAGCCACAATTGAAAAAATAATAAACGCACCAATACTTACAACTTCTCCCCATCCCGTTTTTAGAAAAGAAGCTTTAAAAAATGGATCTGCCACAAATCCGGGAAGCACCTTCGTAAAATTCATCTCAAAGAACATCCAGCGTACAACGCCCCATATTAAACCAGCAAAAAAACCGATTTTGATTGCGTAAAGCCACGGGTTTGTTACATGATCCTGTTTATCATATTGGTTTCGATGTTTATTGTTAGCCATTACGCTAAGCCTCCACTCTTATTTCCATAGTTGTCCGATTTAGTATGTGAAATAATAGCGATGGATAACCATACTTTACCGTCAACTTGCCTATCCCTTCCTTTATGTACGCTGACGTTGGCAATTGACTGATAGATCAAGTACAATAGACATACAAAGATAAGGTACATTCGTCGCAACAGCTAAGACGATATTCCAATCAAGGAAGGTGACAAGCACTTGCCGCAAGACTCCCGAAGCATATATGGCGGACAAGCGGTTATTGAAGGCGTTATGTGT